>JBDKLU010000138.1:0-4851 GCA_039795475.1 Actinomycetota bacterium
GACGGTCGCGTCGAAGCCATCGTGCTCAACTCGGGCGGCGCCAACTGCTACACCGGACCTCAGGGCTTCCAGGTCACGCACTCGACCGCTGAATCGGTAGCGGATGCGCTCGGCGTCTCCGCTGGCGACGTGCTCGTGTGCTCGACCGGGCTGATCGGTGAGCAGCTTCCGCTCGAGAAACTGCAGGCGGGTGTTCATCTCGCGTCTCAGGCACTCGGAGCAACCGCCGCGAACTCGCTCGAAGCTGGCATGGCCGCCGCCGAAGCAATCATGACCACCGACTCCAAGCCCAAGACGGTGCAGATTTCAGGCGGATCGGCCGCATCGGGCAACTACTCCATCGGCGGAATGGCCAAGGGCGCCGGCATGCTCGCACCCGGCCTCGCAACGATGCTCGTCGTCATCACGACGGATGCTCACCTCGAGTCACACGAACTCGACACCGCTCTTCGTGCGGCCACGCGCGTGACCTTCGACCGCCTCGACAGCGACGGCTGCATGTCGACCAACGACCAGGTCACGCTCATGGCCAGTGGCGCATCCGGCGTGAGCCCCGACCTGCTCGAGTTCACCGACCGGCTTACCGAAGCCTGCGCGTCGCTCGCCCTGCAGCTGCAGGCCGACGCCGAGGGGGCGAGCCACGACATCGCGATCACTGTGCTCGGTGCCGCCACTGAAGATGACGCAGTGACGGTCGGCCGCTCGGTCGCCCGCAACAACCTGTTCAAGGCGGCCATCTTCGGCAACGACCCCAACTGGGGCCGCGTGCTCGCCGCTGTCGGAACCACCGACGCCACCTTCGACCCGTACGACATCGACGTCACCTTCAACGGTGTGCGCGTGTGTCAGGGCGGGCAGCCCGACCAGTCGCGCGACCTTGTCGATTTGACCCCGCGGGCGGTCGACATTCGCATCGACCTCAAGTCAGGCTCACACACGGCGACCATCTACACGAACGACCTCACGCACGACTACGTGCACGAAAACTCGGCATATTCGTCATAGCCCTCGCGCCTAGCGGGTCACATCGTTAGATTTGACCCAGGGGGTGCCATGCGCGGGGCGGAGTATTTTCTTTTTGCTGGTCTTGGAATACTGGCAATTTTTTTCATCCTGAGAGCGATTTTTCGTCGAGTGCGATCCGGCACGGGCGACAGCGCGTCTGATGCGCTCGTGTTGCTGCGAAGATACACGTCATGGTCCGCATCCTTTCTTCACTCCGCGAATGAACGCCTGGCGCAGGGGCGGTGGCTAGATAGCGAGTTCAGGCAGTCATGGAAATCGACCATGCCCCGAGACCCGAGGGCCGAAATTAGAGCGAGGGATCTTCGCCGGTTCTTAACTGAAGGGGAAAAAGAGCGATGGCAACAGAGCATCGCACTTTATGACACAGGACTTGAGAATTACTGTCGTTCAGCGAACGAAACCTTGTGGAATTTGGAGATGGAAAATTCCAAGCTTCTATTTGACCAGGTTGAGTCGCAACCACTGACTCGTGAACAACGCGAAGCTGCAACAAACTTCGAAAATCGTGTTCAGCTCGTCGCAGCTGCCGGTTCAGGTAAGACCTCGGTGATGGTAGCCAAAGCGGCCTATGCAGTGTCGCGAAAGCTCGTTGAAGCGGAGAGAGTGCTTATGCTCGCCTTCAATCGAGATGCCGCTGACGAACTGGCATCACGCACACGCGCCGGTTTCAAGAAAGCAGGGCTACGACATGGCAAAAAGTTGGAAATCAACACCTTCCATGCCTTCGGTTTGAAGGTCATCGGCGAAGCCACGGGCCACAAGCCACGACTTGCGCCATGGGCCGAAAGTCAGACCACGATGCTCAATAAGGCGCAGATGATTGTCGCGGCCGCTCGAAAATCAGATCCGAAATTCGCGGTCAACTGGTTCCTCCTGAAGTCGGTCTACTTTCGAGATTTGGGAGAGTTCGGCGAGGACTCAGAAGTTGAAGACTGGGACCCGCTAACAAAGAAGCGGGGAAAGCGAACTTTGGGTGGCGACATTGTGCGTTCAGAGGAGGAACGACTCATCGCGAATTGGCTCTATGTTCACGACATCAACTACGTCTACGAGGGTGAATACAAGCACTTAGTCAGTGACTCCACCCACGGACAGTATCAGCCAGATTTCTATTACCCGGATATCGACGTTTACCACGAGCATTTTGCCCTCGACGAGAGCGGGAACCCACCGGCACATTTTTCTGACTACCTCAGGGGAGTCAAGTGGAAGCGATCGTGCCATCGCAACCACGGCACCGAACTCTTTGAAACCACCTCGGCAGAGATGCGGGGGACCTCTGAGTTCGCGAGGCTCGAAAAAATGTTTCGAGCGCACGGTCTCAAGCCCGAGCTGAACCTAAACAAAAAACCGCGGGGATTTGAGCCCGTTTCCGATGCGGTCATTATCAACCTCCTCTTGACTTCACTTTCACACTTCAAAAGCAATCGCCTCGCTCTGGGTGATTTGCGTGCCCGAGTAAAAGCGCTAGCCGGTGCTAGCGGGGCGGGCCGGCGGAAAATATTTCTTGAGGTTTTCGCGAGCTTCATGTCGGACTGGCAGCGCCACTTAGCCGATAAGAATATGGTGGATTTTCACGACATGCTCGTGAACGCCGCTGATGCGGTAGCCCAGAATCAAGACACGGCAAGGTACGACTTGATTTTGGTAGACGAGTTTCAAGACACGTCCGTGGCTCGCCTTGGACTAGTCAAAGCTCTGTCGATGAGAAAAGGTGTTCAGGTCACAGTCGTCGGCGATGATTGGCAGAGCATCAATCGATTTGCAGGCGCGGATTTGAGCGTGATGACTGGCTTCGACGATACATTTCCCGAGTCGGAAACCCTCGCGCTCACCCGCACGTTTAGGTGCGACCAGGATATCTGTGATGTTTCTAGCCAGATGATCATGCAGAACCCTCAACAACAGCGTAAAAAAGTTGTCGGTCAGGTGCGCGGTGAGGCCCCGCATATCAAGATTCATTACATCAACGAAGTAGCCGAGCGTGGCGGACCGGTGACGGCGCGACGCAATCAAATTCGAGAAATCATCGAGCCAATCGCCTCGGATCCTCGTTACTCCTCTAAATCCGTTTTCATCCTTGCTCGCTACAACTTCGAGCTCGAGGGGCTGTCCGGAGGTGACTTTGGTCCAAGCGTCAAAGTCAAAACTATGACGATACATGCTTCCAAAGGGCTCGAGGCTGACTTCGTGATTGTTGTCGGTTTCAACAGGGGCACAAACTATGGTTTCCCGAGCAAAAAGTCGGACGATCCGCTTTTGTCATTGCTGATGCCAATTCCGGAGTCGTATCCTCACGCCGAAGAACGCAGGCTTTTATATGTTGCGATGACCAGAGCGAAGGAGGGCGTGCACCTGCTTTCGGCGAGTAACTCGCCCTCGGAATTTGCGGCAGAGCTAAGACGGGATTTCCCTGGCGTAGTCGAATGTGTAGGCCTTGACCCGGAAGTAGAGGATTTCTGTCCCAGGTGTGGCAGTGGGCTCGTTAGACGAACCAATCGAGCCGATGGCAGTGAGTTTTTAGGTTGTCTTTCCTTTCCCCGCTGCAAGTACACGAAATCGCTTAGGCATCGCCAGCTCTAATGTGTGATCAACGTCCAAGGTAGAGTGAGCGCATGTCTAACTCAAACGACGACAACAGCTCCAAGAGCTGGATCACCGCACTTCTGCTCTGCCTTCTGCTGCCGCTTGTCGGCGTGTTCGGTGTGCACCGCTTCTATGTAGGCAAGGTCGGAACAGGCATCCTCATGCTGCTGACCGCCGGCGGGCTCGGAATCTGGTGGATCATCGACATCATCCTCATCGCCACCATGCAGTTCCGCGACATTCAGGGTCGCCAGCTCAAGCCGTAGCCGCTCGCAAAATTGACTCTCGACATCGCCGAAGTCACTTCAATACGATGGGCTCATCACAACGAAGTGTCGGGGGTTAGCTCATGATCAAAGAATTGAAACCAGTCCTCTGGGCGGTTGTCGCCTCGGGCGCGCTCATCCTCTCCGGCTGCAGCCCAGCGCCCGCGCCGCTGACATCCAACTCCGCGAGCGTGAGCCCCTCGGGCAGTGCGAGTGTCGATGCGGGTTCGGATGCGGATTCCGACAGCGATTCATCAGACTCGGGCTCGAGCACGCTCGCGGCTTCGACCGCGAAGGCGTGCAAGCAGCTATTCGGAATCCTGCCTGAACTCGCTCAAAACCTGTCTGACATGCAGAACGACCCGGCGAACGTCGACGAGTATGTCGATTACGCCACGCGCAGCATCGAAGATATCCAGAACGTGCAATCAGACAACGACACATTGAACGACGATAAAGAGCAGTACGTCTATTCAGTGACGCAATTCGTCGAGGCGCTCCAGGATGCGATTCACCGCGGATCCGACGTCAATGACCCCGCGGTCACTCCGGTTCAGGACCGCGCTCGTGCGGCCGGCCAGGCGCTCGACGCTATCTGCAACTAAAGCCGATTCGGTCTTCTAGGCGGTTCATTTCTTCACTTTCGCGGAGTAGAGTCAGCGCACCAGCTGACGGAGGCCGGTGTTTGGGGGAATCATCGTGACCGCTTCGATTCAATCGAGTTGGCTCGTATCTCATCGACGTGTGGTCGTCTGGCTCGCTTGCCTCGTCACGGTCTGCTTGTCGCTGGTTGGTCAGGTCAGCGGGGCCTCCGCCACAACGCGTCCGCCGGTCACGGCAGGCACGGTAACCACTTCAACAGTGGCGTTCGACTCCAGGTTGGTCGAGTACACCGTCGAACTCAGTGGATGGCTTCCCGAATCAACGACCTTCACGTATCAGTGGTTCGAGAGCGGCAAAGCCGTGCCCGGTT
>JBDKLU010000139.1:0-10619 GCA_039795475.1 Actinomycetota bacterium
GCCGGTCAGACCCTCAGGTGCCGACATCCGGATGCCCGACGGCAACTTCTCAATGACTGCACCAAAACGACCGAGCACTTCAAGGTGGTAGTCGATTGGGCGGTCGCCGATGCGGCAACCACCGAGGTCTGGAATAAAAGCCTCACCCAGGCGGTGCAACAACGGGCCACAGAACAAAATCGGAATGCGGCTCGCACCTGCGTGAGCATCAATGTCGACCATGTGAGCCGATTCGACAGCGCTCGGGTCGAAAATCATCGAGCCGGGTTCGTCGCCTTCGGTGACCTTGACCCCGTGCACTTCGAGCAGGCTTCGCACGGTTTGTACATCTGAAATGTTGGGGATGTCACGCAGGATGCTCGGTGACTCGCCGAGGAGCGTTGCCACCATAGCTTTGGTGACCAGATTCTTGGCACCCTTGACTTCAATGCGACCCGAGAGCGGGCGACCACCACGAATGGTAAGCGTGTTGGCGTCGAGACCTACTCGCGCCCCGGCATTTCGTGCATCGTTAGCAACGGACATTACTGGTGCCTCGCAGGAATCGTCTTGGGCATCCATGACGGACGCTGTGCCTCGAAATCAGTGATGGCTTGCTCATCGCGAAGGGTCAGCGCGATGTCGTCGAGACCTTCGAGCAAACGCCACTTGGTGTACTCGTCGATGTCGAAAGAAACGGTGAGATGACCGATGGTGGCCGTTTGACTGGGCAAGTCGACGGTGAGTTCTACGCCAGGATTTGCCTCCAGTGCAGCCCACAACTTTTCGCAATCAGCTTCGCTGATGACACCCGTCATCAGGCCCTGCTTGCCCGAGTTACCGCGGAAGATATCTGCGAACTTGGGGCTCAATACTGCCTCGAAGCCGTAGTCGCGAAGTGCCCATACTGCGTGCTCGCGAGACGAACCGGTACCAAAGTCGCTACCTGCGACGAGCACCTTGGCGCCCTGATAGGCGGGCTGGTTCAGAACGAACTCAGAGTCTTGACGCCAGTTGGCGAAAAGCGCGTCGTCAAACCCCGTCTTGGTAACTCGCTTGAGGTAAACCGCGGGGATGATCTGGTCGGTGTCGACCGCGTTGCGGCGTAGGGGAACACCAACACCGGTGACGGTAGTGAACTTATCCATGGTTATGCCTCCGACCCGGTGGTTGAGCCTGTCGAAACCAGATCGGACGGGCTAGAAAGCGTTCCGCGAATCGCGGTGGCTGCGGCAACCAGGGGCGAAACCAAGTGGGTGCGCCCACCCTTGCCCTGTCGGCCTTCGAAGTTACGGTTACTGGTTGATGCGCAACGTTCGCCCGGTGCAAGTTGGTCGGGGTTCATGCCCAGACACATCGAGCATCCGGCGAAGCGCCATTCAGCACCGAATTCTTCAAATACTTTGTCGAGACCTTCTGCCTCGGCTTCAAGTCGAACGCGAGCCGAGCCGGGTACGACCATCACGCGAACGCCCTCGGCCTTCTTTTGCCCCTTGATGATGGATGCGAACTGGCGCAAATCTTCGATGCGCGAGTTGGTGCAGGAACCCATGAAAACTGCGTCAACCGGCACCTCTTTGAGAGGAGTCCCTGGCACTAAATCCATGTATTCAAGCGCGCGCTCTGCAGCTGCACGCTCGCCTGGATCGCTGAAATCAGACGGTGACGGCACAACGTCGTTCAGGCTGACACCCTGGCCGGGGTTGGTTCCCCAAGTAACGAATGGTTCAAGCTCGTTGGCATCGAGGAAAACCTCGGCGTCGAATTGTGCACCTTCGTCAGTAGCGAGAGTGCTCCAGTACGCGACGGCTTCATCCCAGTCGGTGCCCTGCGGTGCATGCGGGCGACCCTCGAGGTAGTCATACGTGGTCTGGTCGGGGGCAACCATACCTGCGCGGGCACCAGCTTCGATCGACATGTTGCAGATGGTCATGCGACCTTCCATCGACAGCGCACGAATTGCCGAACCGCGGTACTCGAGTACGTATCCCTGACCGCCGTTTGCGCCGATCTTTGCAATCACCGCAAGGATGATGTCTTTCGCTCCAACGCCGGGGCGAAGTGTGCCTTCAACGTTGATAGCCATGGTCTTGAACGGCTTGAGTGGCAGCGTCGAGGTGGCCAAAACATGCTCGACTTCGCTGGTACCGATACCGAAAGCCATCGCTCCAAAAGCGCCGTGCGTTGACGTGTGCGAGTCTCCACACACAACCGTGATGCCCGGCATGGTCAGACCGAGCTGGGGACCGACTACGTGCACGATTCCCTGATCGATGTCGCCGAGCGAGTGGATACGCACACCGAACTCGGCGGCGTTCTTGCGCAGAGTCTCGATCTGAATGCGTGATGTCTCGTCAGCGATCTGCTTGTCGATGTTGATCGTGGGTGTGTTGTGGTCTTCTGTCGCGATGGTCAAGTCGAGACGACGTACTGGACGGCCAGCCATGCGAAGGCCATCGAAAGCCTGGGGGCTGGTGACTTCGTGCACCAAGTGCAGGTCAATGTAGATGAGGTCGGGATTGCCGTTTTCGCCTTTGACGACCAGGTGGTCATCCCAAACTTTTTGCGCCAGAGTACGAGGAGAGCTCATCTCTCCAGTCTACTTTGGTTCAGCCTGCTCTTTAGCTGTGGTACGACGCAGCTTGACCAAACTTGCGACGGTTGAAACCGCCATCGACGCAACGATGACGAGCAAAGACAGCCAAGTGGGAATGTCAGGTGCCCACTCGACGTGGTGACCGCCGTTGATGAATGGCAGCTGATTCTCGTGCAGAGCGTGAAGTACAAGCTTGACGCCAATAAACGCGAGGATGAACGCGATTCCGTATTTGAGGTACTCAAGTTTTTCAAGCAGACCACCGAGCAAGAAGTACAGCTGGCGTAGACCCATCAAAGCGAAGACGTTGGCCGTAAACACTATGAACGGGCTGGTGGTGATACCGAAAATTGCCGGAATTGAGTCGAAGGCAAAAATGGTGTCGGTGATGGCGATTGCGACGAACACGACAAGCATCGGGGTGAACATGCGCTTGCCCTCGAAGCTGGTGCGGATCTTTGCCCCGTCGTAGACCGGCGCCATCGTGACCCGCTTGCGCAAGAAAGCGATGAGCTTGTTTTCGGTTTCTTCTTCTTCATCGTGTGAGCGGAACGCTTGGTGGAACGCGGTGTAGATGAGGAAGGCACCGAAGATCCAGAAGATCCAGGAGAAGCTGGCGATGAGTGCGGCACCGATTGCGATAAAGATGCCTCGCAAAACAAGGGCCATGATGATTCCCACCATGAGCACTTCTTGCTGGTATTTGCGAGGCACAGCAAAGCGCGACATCAAAATGACAAACACGAAGAGGTTGTCGATACTCAGGCTGTATTCGGTGAGCCAACCCGCATAAAACTCACTGGCGTGAGTGACATCGCCGAGCATCAGAATGGCTATGCCAAACAGCACCGCGAGCCCTGCATAAACAACCACCCAGATGGCGGACTCACGCATTGAGGGAATGTGTGGTCGCTTGAAAATGATGAGCAAATCGCCCACCAAAATCAAGGTCAAAACAACAAGAGACCCAATTTCAAACCAAGCGGGAAGCGCACCATCCATAGTGCGTTCAGTCTAGGTCAGAAGAACTATTCAGAAACGGGGTTTAGGTCAGCCTGTGGGTCAATTCCAAGGTCCGCTGCAATCTGCTGCCAGCAGTTGTAGCTGCTACCTCGACCGATACCCGAACCGGCGTGCACGTTGGCCGAGCAGTTGTACAGGTTTGGCAAGATCGTCTTGTACCCGCTGAGCTCAGGAATCGGGCGGAAGCGACCCAGCTGGCTGGCAAGGTGCGCACCCTCGACGTATCCACCCTCGATCATGTCGGGCTTGGATGCATTGACCGTTTCTGGCATGAACCACTGGATGGCCTGGATGTTGTCATCCGTCATGTTCTTTGCGTAAATCGGCCACTGTGCACGAATGCGCTTTTCGAATTCCTTCTGGATTTCTGCACGCTGCGCCTTGTCAAAGAGACGAATCGGTGCAGTGAACTCCTCGAAACCGGTGATGTGCAGACCCTCGGGTGCGCGAGTCTTATCCCACTGAGTGTCGGTTGAACTGAGCACGTACATGTGAGGAGAAATACCTTCGGTCATGATGTGCGCCTGGTAACGAGTAGCGAACCAGTCGGGGTCTTTCTTGCCCCAGTACAGGCGAGGCTGCTGTCCAACCTCGTCGCTGCCGACAGTACCCGCGTAGTCGGGAACCTCCTTGGTGACAACGTTCGCCCAGACCAGCTGGCCACGGTCGTACACGACATTTTTCAGGCGGTGGCGAATCTTTTCGGCAACCTCGCCGTTGCGCATCAATTGCAGAACGGTCTGCGGCAGACCGAGGTCGCTGACGACGATGTTTGCGCCAACGAATGTGCCGTCGGCAAGACGGATGCCCGTTGCGCGACCATTCTCCTGAACGATTTCATCGACACGTGATTGGGTGAAGTACTTCACACCGCGCTTCTCACCGGCTTTGATGAGCGCCTTCGAGATCTGGCCCGTTCCGCCGATCGCGATTGCTGCGGGCTCGAGCGAGAGCACGAGAGCCAGGTTGTGAATGAATCCCTGCAGACCCATGACATCGTCGGGGTAGCAGCCGGTGGAGGTGACACCGGCACGCATGAAGAGCGTGCGCAGCTCATCCGATTCGAACAAGTCATACGCCAGCTGACGCGAGCTCATGAACTGGTGAACGGGCTCGATCATCGACTCTTCGATGTCGAGCAACTTCTCGAGCGCATCCGGGGTGCCCCACGGAGTCGGGTTGCTAAAACGCTGCTTACCAAAAGCACTCTTCACGTGCTTTTCGTAGGCGTCACGGAAGCGCATGTAGGTGTCTGCGTCACGCTTGCTGAACTGCTTGATGTTGTCATGCGTGCGCTGCACACCCTCAGCCCAGGGCTCTTGCTTGCCGTTGTCGTCAACAACCTTGTTTGACGAGTAACCGACGAAGTACGAGCCATCGTCGAAGATCATGACCTCGTTACCCTCGGGGAAGACGTACTCGAGACCCTCGGCTTTGAGGTTGAAGTCTTTGTAGGCGGGGTGCGCGTAGAAACGCGTCCAGTGCGCGCAAGGGTTCTGAGTAACGCCTTGAACCGGACCGGGGATGCTGTGCGCCGACCCTCCGATATAGCTGTGTTGCTCGAACACAGCGACAGACATTCCTGCGCGAGCAAGGTACGGAGCGAGGATGGTGGCGTGGTGACCGCCACCGACAATTACGGCATCGTAAGAATCAGTCATGCTCGTCAGCATAGGTCGCTTTTTACTGAGTGAAAAGGTTTTTCGACCAAGGGTTTCTCACTGGGTGGGATAAGGGGTTTTACCCTATTGGACTCAAAGTCTGGGGCTAAAAAAAATAGTCACCGTCATAATGGAAAACATGAGCACCGCCGCCCCAATTCGAGTTGCCGTCGTTGAAGACCAGCAATTATTTCGTGACCTTTTGGTTTCAACATTGGGGGAATCGTCCGAAATCGAAGTCGTCGGAAAAGCTGGCACTGTTCGCGAAGCGCGCGAGTTGATTCAACCCGGAACAGTAGATGTTGTGATTCTCGACGTCGAGCTTCCCGACGGCAACGGCCTGGGTCTCGGCATCAGCTTGAAGCGCCAAGATCCCAAGCTAGGCATCGTTACGCTGTCAGTACTTGACCTGCTCGAGCCGTACCTCGGAATCCCCTCCGAAGAACGCGGTACGTGGAGCTACCTTTCGAAGTCATCCGCCGTTTCAGTCGACTCACTCATCGATGTCATCAAGCGCACGGCGAGCGGGGAATCCGTGATTGACCCCGCGCTCCTGCAACGCTCCACCCCGCGACCCGGCTCAACCGTTGCAAACCTCACCAACCGTCAATATGAGGTGCTTCGCATGGTTGCACGGGGACTATCCAACCAGTCGATCGCCGACAACCTGGGAATCGCGTCCAACTCCGTGGTAAACCACCTGAGCGCCATTTACTCGACTCTGGGCATCGCAGACGGTCAAAACGCGCGCGTATCAGCCACGCTCGAATTTCTCGCAAACACGCAGCGCTAACGCTCGTCTATCCCAAGGCCCCAGTCGGGTCGATCGGGATGTGCGCAGTAAGCGCGACTCCGCCCGATGCGAGATTTTCGTAACGAGCATTGATGCCCATCGAAGCCATCATTCGAGAACCGAGCCCTTCGAACGACGCATCGTCAGAAAGCGGTGCGCCGTCATTGGTAATGGCGACGGCAAGAAGTCGTGAATTCTTCTGGGTGACACTCGCATGAGCGTGTGACGCCAAGCCGTGCTTCACGCTGTTGATTGCAAACTCAGACAATGTTTCTTGCAAAAGCTGACGGGCAATACGATCCTTCGCCAAAGCAAGCTCTGACTCGGCGTCAGCCGAGTATGAGATTTCGAGGATGCCCTCCCAGCGTTCCGTGAGCTGGCTCAACGCGTGCGCCATCGAAGGCGGCTCCTGCGGTGCGACAACAAACGTTGCTGCCAACTTGACGATTTCGTACACCTCTTCGGTGGCCGCCGTCGTATCTTCACCGCGGTCGATCGCCTGTTGCAGGCGATATGCGGCAGCAACGAGAACGCCCTGAACATCTTGGTGAAGCGATTTGGCAATGGCTCGGCGATCAGCCCACAGTTCTCCGCCCAAACGAGCAGTCATCCATTCCAACTCACTCACCGTCGCTTCTGTCTCTTCGAGAACCTCAGCGCGCGCCAGACGAATCGCCGGGGTAATGGCGAGAACCGACAGAATCGGGACACCCAAAATGATGAAGTAAAGCGCCTGCAGTCCAATGGGGAAGTTGGCTTCCAGCCCGGAGTACCGAGTGACTAAAAACAAGACACTCACTGCCACCGTCGCATAGAGCATCGGAATGACTGTGACTCGTCCCCAGAACGGCAATGTGCGAATCCTGGGCAGAAGCAGGTATTTCGAAAAAGCCAAAAGACCAATAGCCAGACCAAAAACGCCCAGCATTGTGAGCAGGCCGGGCACAAAGCCCAATCGCAAGAAGGCGGCAGGGGCACTCAACAAAATAATCAGTATCGCGGTGCCGGCGGGCCGGAACGGACTGTCCAAAGTTGAAAGAACAGCCACGCGGTTGAATCGAACCTTCGGTACAACTAAGGCGCGCGATATATCGGCATCAAGAACATCCTGCCCATACATAGAGTGACTCAGGGGGCGAACAACATCGGCAGAAATTTGGTTCAAACTCGCGACAAGTTTTGCGTCTACAGGAGAATGCGAATCACGCTGGGCGATGAGTTTCGCCGCGGCTCCGGCGATGATCTCGCGAACACTCGACAGGAGTTCTGCGCGACGATCAGCCAAATCTTTGGAGAGTTTTTCTAAAACTAGGCGAAGGCGTTCGCGAGCCTCCAACAAGCCTTGTAATTCGTGGCGGTACTGATCCGAATCGCCAATGAAAATAGACACCGTAGAGAACAGGGCCATACCCGTCATAAAACCGCCGAGAACCTCAAACGGCCAGTTGATGTTCGAGGCCAAACCGAATTCGGTCAAAAAGAGTGCCAGCACCACGGCTCGCGTCGATTCGATGAGCCCGAAAAGAAGAATAAAAGCAATTCCCCGCGGTACGCCATCCACAGGGAAGGCGAATCGGTAAAGGAGCCCAATCAACGTGAACAGCAGCCACGCGGCAAAACCAGCCAAGGCGACACCGCCAACAACCAAGGGCAAACTCGCGTGGCCATCACCTGCGATACGCGCCACTGAACCGAAGCTCAACACGAGCAGGAGTGGGAGAACAACGCGCTGTCGAGACGCCGATGCCGAACCACAACGCGCAACATATGATCGCATCACAGCGATACGAGACTCAGCCATCAACACCTCCCAAGGCTCTTCAAGGCTAACGGTGTTACGACCAGAGCGAGCAGGTTCATAGGGAGAATGACCCCAGCGGGTCCCCGGCGCGAAGCCATGCTTCGCTCTAAGCCAGGAGCCCAAGAACAACGTTCGATTCCCATTAAAAAAATAGGAACACCAAATAAAAAACACTCACTACGTGAGTGAGTGTTTTTTATTTGGTGACCCCAGCGGGATTCGAACCCGCGTTACCGCCGTGAGAGGGCGGCGTACTAGGCCGCTATACGATGGGGCCGTTTTGCGACTTATCGAGTATGCCACAGACGGCATACCCTCTCCTAATCGAGAGTGTGCAACCGAAGGGCGCCAGGACGCACCGACACCTCGATCGGCAATGGACCGATCCGCTCGCCATCGGCATAGGCGATAACCCCCGCCGAATCGAGTCGCGCTGCGCAGACTCCAGTGATACGCACCTCAGGCTCGTTCACGTGCCCACCCTTGAAAACGCTCGGCAACAGGCGCACCAGACGGCGACGAGAAACCGGACCCACTTCGAAAACCTCGAGGGAACCATCGGAAATCGACGACGACGGTGACACCCACATGCCACCGCCCATATATGAGTTGTTGGCAATAGAGACCAGAACTGCTTGGATGCGCGAACTCACTCCATCAACGGTGAGCGAATATTCGCGCGGGCGAAGGCCCAGCAATTCGCGAAAGATCGCAAAGGTATATTTCGAATGGCCACGCGGGAAGCGCATCTGATTTGCGCGCTCATTAACGAGGGCGTCAAAGCCGGCCGAAACAACGCCAGCGACCATGCGCGTTCCATGACTCCCCGTGACTTCCGCCAGGTCAACGTGCTTTGGCGCCCGTTCGAGCGATGCCATCGTCAATTCAATGCAGGCATCGATGTCATCGACGGGAAATCCCATTCCTCGCGCAAAGTCGTTACCCGTGCCTGCCGGCACCAGCGCGAGCGCGGGTTGAGAAAACGCGAGAAGGTTTGCGGCGAGGCTGACCATGCCATCGCCACCAACGACGACGAGAGTTGAGTCGTCGAGCAAAGATTTCTGGATGCGCTCCCGCAAAGCTGACGCGCTATCCGCACTCAGAGGATCCACGCGGTAGCCGGCGGTCTCAAGTCGTGAAACTACGCGGGCACCGATGGCGCCTCCCCTGCCCGAGTGGGCGGTTGGGTTGATTGCCACAACGATGTGGCGTGTGTTAGTCACGTCACGATTATTGCGTGTATGGGGCGCCCTGACACGCAAAAACGGGGCCGGATTTCTCCGACCCCGTTTCGCGTGGTTCGAGTTAGGCCTTCTTGCGACCGAACAGCGAGCCGTAGCTGAGGCCAGCGATGATTCCACCGACGATGGGGAACACGATGAATACCCACAGCTGCGAAAGTGCGTGCTCGCCACCGTAGACGGCGGTTGCCAAGGAACGTGCAGGGTTGAAACCAGCGCCCGAGATCGGGACAGCAACGATGTTGAGAACAACGAGTGCGAAACCGATCGCGATCGGAGCAAAGCCAGCGGGGTTCAGCTTGTCGGTAGCGCCCTGGATTACCCAGACGAGAATGGCAGTTGCAACAGTCTCAACGATGAGAGCAGCAACGATGCCGTAGCCCTGGGTTGCGTCATCTGCGAAGCCGTTCGACGCGAAGCCACCCTTCTGGAAACCAGCGAGGTAGGGGCTGTTTGAAGCGATAGCAAAAAGGATGGTCGAACCGATCAGACCACCGATGACCTGAGCAACGATGTAACCAATGACGTCCTTCCACGCGAACTTGCCGGCAACGGCAAGACCGAGGGTTACGGCCGGGTTGAAGTGACCGCCCGAGATTCCACCGACGGTGTATGCGGCGATGAGAACACCGAGACCAAGAGCAAGAGCAACACCAACGACGCCAGCGCCGTCAGCGAACATTGCGCCATCCTTGACGTGCGTTGCGAAGAGCGCGGCACCGATAACAGAGAAGACGAGAACGAATGTTCCGAATACCTCAGCGAGGAAACGGTTAATGAATTTAGGAGTCGAGTCAGCCATGTCGGCATATCCCTTTCGTGTTTGTGGGCGCGTTAACGCCCGCCTATACGCCCCACGGTAACTGAGAGTTAGCCGATATTCGGCGAGCCGGCGCGCATAGGAGGTAAATCAAAAATGAATAGTGCGCTAGCAGTCAATAACCACGGGCTTGCGTCCGAGAAACAAAAACCGTTGTAAAAGTCAACGATTTATGGATAGCATCACACCATGCTGAATCAGGGCCTCGGATCATGGATGCACCGTCGACACATCAAGTCACGCGACAAAATTGCCATCATTGGCAGCGGCATCAGCGTCACCTACGACGAGTTCGACCGCAACATCAACGCCTTGGCTCGCGCATTGCAAGCTGCCGGCATCAGCAAGGGTGACCGCGTCGC
The DNA here is from genome assembly GCA_039795475.1 of Actinomycetota bacterium. Classification (GTDB taxonomy): domain Bacteria; phylum Actinomycetota; class Actinomycetes; order Actinomycetales; family Microbacteriaceae; genus CAIOLM01. Next base: position 10,277 of record JBDKLU010000139.1, read on the forward strand.
CTACCTCGGCGAGAACCACCCCGCGTTTCTCGAAGTCTTCTACGCAGCAACCGAACTCGGAGCGATTTTTGTTCCGCTGAACACTCGCCTGGCTGCCCCGGAGCTTCACTACATGCTCGAAGATTCCGGAAGTCGAGTACTCATTCACGCAGATGCCCTAACTGACCTCGCTTCGCGCGCGGCCGTTGGAATTGATGGATTGCGAATGCTCACTGCAGACTCGGCTGGCTCACCAGCGAGCCCCAGCATGGTCGAGTTTCGCTCGGGTCACTCAACCGACTTTGTCGATGTCCTTGTCGAACAAGAAGACCCCGCCATCATTCTCTACACGTCGGGAACCACC
>JBDKLU010000140.1:0-3580 GCA_039795475.1 Actinomycetota bacterium
ACTCAATCTCTTTGTGAGTTTCTGCAGCGGTCACTTCGGCAACGGCAGCCATCTGCTTGGCGCGCTTGCCCTTACGAACACCGCGGCGAATGTCCTCACCGAGGTTCGAACCGGTCGTAATTCCCTGGATACCCAGTACACCAAACAAGATGTCGCCCCAGAAGGCCTGCCAGCCCAGACGCGTAAGGATGTAGGGGATCACGACGGAGAGGATTCCACCGAACAGAGCCATGTCGATGAGGTAGGAACCCACGATGGTCGAGAGCACGTAGAGCACCAACGAGCCGTAAGGGGTGAACGCCTCGGGACGAGCCTGAAGGTAAATGAGCTCGTAGACACCACCGGCGACACCACCGACGAATGCACTCACGGCAAATGCGGTGATCTTCGCAAACTGGACGTTGGTACCCGCGGATGCAGTGCCACGCTCAGAGAACGCAACCATCTTCCACGAGGAGCCCCAGCGGCTGCGCTGCAGGTAAACCAGGGCCACAGCGACGATGACCGTAATCACGATGACAATGACCGTAACCGGGAACATCGCGGCCTGGTCGCTCGCGTTCGCGATACCTAGCGGACGCGTGATCTGCGAGTTGATTTGCAACTCCGGGAAGCCAAAGGCCACGAGGAGCAAGCTCACTGCGGATGCGAGGGAGAGCGTCACAATGGCGAGGTTGACACCACGAAGCCGAAGCGCCGGCAGACCCACCAAGATACCGATGACGAGTGCGAAGAGCGCACCGGCAATCATGTAAATAAAGAAGGTGATTGGGCCGAAGGCGTCGCCACCGAGTTTGACCGACAGGAGCTCAATCAACCAGGCACTCGCCGCGGCGAAAGTGAGCTGACAGAGCGCAATCATTCCGGCGCTACCGGTAACGATGCCCAGACCCATAAGCAGGATCATCATCATGAGCACCTGCGAGACGCGGGTGAACGAGAAGTCGTGGGAAATCCACGGGATGAAGAGAATTGCGATTCCCACGATGAGCGCGACCACTCCAAAGCTCACCGGCGCGTAGGCCTTGTGAACGAAGGACTGACCGGTCAGCGACGAGGGAATACCGTTGCCGAGCTTCACGCTGTCTTTAGCGGGCGACATCCCACACCTCCTTGCGCTGGTTCCACAGGAGGAACACGACGATGACGACGAAGACGAAGAGATCCTTTAGGCCCGAGACCCACAGCAGTGGGCTCGAAGCGAGAAGATTCTGCAAGATACCAATCACGAGACCGCCAACGATGGCGAGCCACATGTTCTTGAATGCACCCACGAGCGCAGCTGCGGCACCCGGAATGATGAAGAGAGCGAACGGAACGTAGTCGTTACTGATGGTGCTGGGGAGGAACGAAATCGCGATCGAGATGATTGCGCCCGATACGGCCCAGATACCCACGTTGAGCAACTTGACGTTGACACCGATCAACTCAGCGGCGTTCTGGCGGTCGGAGATCGCACGGAGACGAACACCGAACATGGTCTTCTTCAGAATAATCTGAAGCACAATCACCGTGGCGAACACGAGCAGGAGCAGTGCCACGAGGTTGTAGGTGATGGTGATGAGTGAGCCACCGACCTCAATCGAGGCGAGTGGAAGCGTGGGAAGAAGTGGCTGGTAGTTATTGTGCGATGCACCGAAAAGCACCGAAGCCACTGCGACAAGAATCAGAAGTGACGACACTGTCACGGCAGAGCGGGTGGCGACCTGTGCGTTAGGCAACCAGGTTGCGATAATCCATCCGACGATTGCGGAGAGAGCCGCCGTGACGATGATGGCGACGATTGCGCCAAGCCAGACGGGAAGATGATTGCGGCCGGTTTCCAGCCACATGCCTACGAAGCCACCGAACATACCGAAGGCGACTTGAGAGAAATTGACCACGCGGGTCAGTTGCGCCATAAGCGTGAGCAGAACACCGATGATCGCGAAAAACGCGCCCGGGGTGAGTCCTGCGACTATCTGTGGCAACAGATTCATTTGAAACTCCTGAAACTTGCTGTTGGTACTGCTGGCAGTTATTCACTGCTGATGAGTGTGCGCCGAGAGCACTGGTGCTCTCGGCGCACACCGTGGATCAGTTATTCCTCATTACTGGGGAAGAACGATGTCAGTCCACTTCATGTCAGCAGCCTGAGTCCACGGACCCTTCGAGGTCCAGACTCCCGAGCCGGGCTCGATCTCAGCAAGGTAAACCGAGCTGTTGGCCTGGTGGGTGTCGCCGGAACCGAAGCTCCACTCGTTACCCCACATGCCGTTCTTGAGAGGCCAGGTTGCATCCGACTGCGATGCAGCGGTTACAGCCTCGCGGGTGATGTCACCCTCGACCTTGCCCAGAGCGGTGATGAAGGAGAGTGCCGACAGGTAACCGGTCTGCATGAACGAGTACGACCAGGTGTCACCAGCGGTGACGTAACCGTCAGCGATGAGCTTGTTCATGTCTTCGTTTGCAGGGTCATCCTGGGTTGCGAGCTCGGCAGGAACCGAAACCTTACCCTTGTGAGCTGCAACTGCGGGCTCCTTGGGGAATGCACCGTCGTAGCACGAGGTCTGAACGTAAACCGGAAGGTCGGCTGCGCCCTGCTCGTTGAGAACACCAATCATGGCTGCAACAACCGGGTGAACGCCACCGAAGACCATGGCGTCACACTTGGCGCCAAGGGCAGCGATAACTTCTGCCGAGTAGTTGTTGTCAGGCTTCTGAGCAATGTTCTTGACAGCTGCCCACTGAACGCCGGTGACCTCGGTGATGTTCTTGACGACGGTGTCGTAAGCGAACTGTGCATCCGGGGTTGCGTAGTTAGCAACGAAGCAAGGAGCCTTAGCGCCGTCCTTCACTGCGTTCCATGCGGTTGCGTAGATGTCGAAGAACGGACCGTTGTTAGCAGCGGCCATGTTCGGGGTGGTGAAGCAGAACAGGTCAACACCAACACCGGTGTAAGAAACCATTCCTGCTGCCTCGTATGCAGCGTGGTTGATGGCACACTCACCGAAGGTGGAGGAGCCAACCATGGCAACGATGTCCTTGTTGTTGATCGAGTCGGTTGCACCAGCTACAGCAGCAGCAGCGTCACCGGTCGGTGCGTCGACGATGGTGAGTTCGATCGGGCGACCGTTGAAGCCACCGTTTTCGTTGTAACGGTCGAAGTAACCCTTAGCAACCTGAGCTGCTTCGGGGAACGACTTGGTGTCGGAGATAGCTGCGACCTTGATCGGGGTACCAGTAGCAGCTCCGCCGCCACCGCCCGAACACGCGGTCAGTGCCATCGCAGCAAGCGCGGCAACGCCGACAGCTGCAACAGCCTTCTTGGAAATGCGCATTGTTTATTGCCTCTCGGTTATGTGACACATCTGTGTGTCACGTTTCCTGGGGATTGAAGAAAATCTTCAACCTGCGGGTCCGAGGGTCAGCTGCACTGATCGACTTCTGCGGTGAATAGCGGGCGCTAGCCCTTGCCTCATCGCAAGCATCGTCAGCGAAGCCTCTCCACTTCACCGCATATATTGAGACAACTCTAAACGCTTGAAAAAGTCAACGACTTGTCAATGGGAGTAAACACCTTGACGATGCGTGAAGACCG
>JBDKLU010000141.1:0-7780 GCA_039795475.1 Actinomycetota bacterium
GGTGCTCTGTCGACACCTAAGCCGCTGGACATTAGGGGTCACGAATCATTCACAGGCCTGAGCCTGCACTCGACCGACTGGCCGACGACACCTGTCGACTTCAGCGGGAAGCGCGTTGCCGTCGTGGGTACCGGCTCGACGGGCATCCAGCTGGCTACTCACATTGCTAAGACCGCCAAGGAACTCTTCGTTTTGCAGCGCACGCCGAGCTGGTCGGTGCCGGCGAACAACAAGCCGTTGACCCCCGAGTATGTAGCATCCGTCAAGGCGAACTACGCCGAAGAGCGCGAGCGCAAGCGTCACTCGATGGATGGCCTTGGCCTGCCTGGCCCGGAAAAAGCCGCTTTCGAAGCAACCGATGAAGAGCGTCAGAACTACTACCAGTACATCTACGACAATCTTTCACCGTTTACATACTTCGGTTCATACACGGATGTTCTTGTCGATGACGCTGCCAATCAGACGATCTCTGACTTCCTTGGTAGCAAGATTCACGAGCGTGTGAATGACCCGGCCATCGCAGAAAAGCTCATTCCGAAGAGCTACCCGTTTGGCACTCGCCGAACCTGCATCGACACTGGCTACTACGAAATATTCAATCAGCCCAATGTGCATCTGGTTGATCTGCTCGAAAGCCCGTTGAAGTCGGTCACTGCTCACGGTTTTGAGACTGAAGATGCCGCTTACGAGGTCGACGTCATTGTGTATGCAACTGGCTATGATGCGTTCACCGGCATTCTCAACAGTGTCGATCTCGTCGGCATCGGGGGAGCGAACCTTCGTGATGTTTGGAAGCAGGGCGCCAAAACGTACCTCGGAACGATGTCGGTAGGGTTCCCGAACCTCTTCCTGGTGACGGGCCCGCAAAGCCCCTCAGTGTTGAGCAACGTCATCGTCTCGCTTGAGCAACACGTTGAGTGGATTACTGACTGTATTGAGTACCTCACGGCGAACGGCTATACCCGCATGGAAGCGACGCAAGAGGCTCAGGATGCGTGGGTTGAGCAGAACAACGCCATCGGGCAATTCACTGTGCACCGCAACAGCCACTCCTGGTACGTGGGAGACAACGTTGCAGGCAAGGCGCATGTGGTGCTTCCCGCGCTGATGGGTGTTGGTCCGTTCCGCGCAGCGTGTACCGAGGTAGCCGCTGATAACTACCGCGGTTTCGCCCTGGTTTAGTCGGTCTCGTCGATCTCGAGGCTGAGACGTCGCAACGCAGCAGCGAGTTTTTTCTGCTCGGCGCGTGGAAGTTGCTGAAGAAGGGCAGCCTCTGAGTCGACGAGGCGCGTGATGGCAGCATCCACACGGGTCAATCCAGCTTTGGTCATTTCGACGAGAACACCACGGCCATCGTTGGGGTCTTCGAGGCGAACGACGAGTCCGCGCTCGACCAGTCGGTCGATGCGGTTCGTCATCGTGCCACTGGATACAAGGGTCTGCTGAAGCAATCCCTTGGGGCTGAGTTGGTAGGGAGCACCAGCTCGGCGAAGTGCCGCGAGTACGTCGAACTCCCATGCATCCAGCTCGGAGCGTGTGAACGCGCGACGGCGCTCACGGTCGAGCAAACGTGCCAAACGGTCGACTCGAGAGAGCACTTCGAGCGGAGAGAAGTCCAAGTCGGGGCGTTCTGAGCTCCAGGCAGCAACAATCCGGTCGACTTCGTCGTTTACGGGCACCATATGCCCATTATCCCGGTTCATTCTCTGGCAGACTGTAAGAGAGCACGCAAGGGCGACCAGGCAGCTCGGTCCGCCATAGTGTAATGGCAGCACAACAGTCTTTGGATCTGTTGGTCTAGGTTCGAATCCTGGTGGCGGAGCGCACAAAAAACGTGATGGATGGAGGAGTGCGTGGCTGACAACAACCTCGCCATCGTGGTGCTCGCCGCGGGTCAGGGAACCCGCATGAAGAGCGCAACGCCCAAGCTTTTGCACAAGATTGCTGGAGCAACGGTCGTGAGCCACGTCCTCGCTACGGCTCGAGAGCTTGATGCAGCTCACGTTGTGGCGGTTGTTCGTCACGAACGCGATCGTCTCGTTGAGGTCATCGAGGTCGACCTGCCGGGCGCCATCATTGTCGACCAAGACGACATCCCCGGCACCGGGCGTGCCGTTGAGCTCGCTGTTGCGGCTCTTCCCGACTCATTTGCCGGTGATGTTCTCGTCGTCAACGGTGATGTGCCACTGCTCGACTCAGAAACCTTGACCGGCCTAATCAATCAGCACCGCACAGCTGCTGCCGCGGCATCCATGCTGACCACCACGCTTGAAGATGCCAGCGGTTACGGCCGAGTTGTTCGCTCCGAGTCTGGTGCCGTTGATCGAATTGTTGAGCACAAGGATGCCAACGCCGACGAACTCGCTGTGCGCGAAATCAACGCGGGTATTTATGTCTTTGCAGCCACTGAGCTTCGCGCGCAGCTACCCAAACTTGACCAGAACAACGCTCAGGGCGAGAAGTACGTCACGGATGTCATCGGGTACCTGCGTGCCGACGGCAAAACAGTTGAAGCCCTCGAAGTCGCACACTCCTGGAAGGTCGAAGGCATCAACGACCGAGCGCAGCTTGCCGCTGCTGCCGGTCAGCTCAACGCCATGATCATTCGCGGGTGGCAGATGGCCGGCGTGACCATCATCGACCCGCATTCGACCTGGATTGATTTGCAGGTGCAGCTCGCTGCCGATGTTGAGATTCGTCCCGGTGTTCAGCTTCTCGGTGCAACAGTTGTCGAGACCGGAGCTGTTATCGGCCCCGACACAACGCTTCTCGACACCGAGGTTGGCGAGGGTGCAACGGTCAAGCGAACCGACGCGACCCTCTCGGTTATTGGCGCAGGCGCAAGCGTCGGCCCGTTCTCGTACCTTCGTCCCGGTACGTACCTCGATGCCAAAGGCAAGATCGGAACATTCGTCGAGACCAAGAACGCTCACATTGGTGCCGGTAGCAAGGTTCCGCACTTGTCCTACATCGGCGACACCACGGTTGGTGAAGGTAGCAACATCGGTGCCGGAACCATCGTCGCCAACTACGACGGCGTAAACAAGCACAAGACAGTCGTTGGCTCGCACGTTCGCACCGGTTCGCACAACGTCTTCGTTTCACCGGTAGTCATTGGTGATGGCGCATACAGCGGTGCCGGAACAGTTATCCGAAAGGATGTTCCTGCCGGCGCACTCGCCATCAACGTTGCTCCCCAGCGAAACATGGATGGCTGGGTGCAAGCCAATCGTCCGGGAACCGCGGCAGCCGACGCCGCTGAAGCCTCCGAAAAGTAATCCCACCTCGAGAGAAAAAGAGAAACCGTGGCCGAAATCACCGTAGACACCAAGAAGAAACTGGTTTTGGTTTCGGGTCGCGCTCATCCGGCTCTCGCCGAGGGTGTCGCATCGCAGCTCGGCATCGAGCTCACCGGCTCTGACCTGCGCACATTTGCTAACGGTGAAATTTACGCACGCTACGACACGAGTATTCGTGGTGCCGACGTGTTCGTTCTGCAGTCGCACACTGCACCGATCAACGAGTGGGTCATGGAGACGCTCATCATGATCGACGCGCTCAAGCGCGCATCAGCCAAGCGCATCACGGTCGTTGCTCCGTTCTACCCCTACGCCCGTCAAGACAAGAAGGGTCGTGGCCGCGAGCCCATCTCAGCTCGTCTGATGGCTGACCTGTTCGCTGCTGCGGGTGCTGACCGCATCATGAGCATCGACCTGCACGCTGCGCAGATTCAGGGCTTCTTCGACGGCCCGGTTGACCACCTGTTCGCAATGCCCGTTCTCCTTGAGCACTTCAAGGCAAAGCTCGACCCGTCAACCCTCACAGTTGTTTCTCCCGATATGGGCCGCGTACGCGTTGCTGACATCTGGAGCGAGAAGCTCGGCGCACCGCTGGCCATCATTCACAAGCGTCGCGACCCGAAGGTGCACAACCAGGTCACGGTTCACGAGATTGTCGGTGAAGTAAATGGTCGAGTCTGTCTGCTCGTTGACGACATGATCGACACCGGTCGCACCATCGTCAAGGCTGCTGAAGCTCTCAAGGCAAACGGCGCCACGGGTGTTGTCGTTGCCGCCACCCACGCAGTCTTCTCTGACCCCGCGTGCGAGATTCTGCAGTCTGACTTCATCGACTCGGTTGTTGTCACCGACACCCTGCCGATTGCTGAAGAGAAGCGCTTCCCGACCCTCGAGATTCTGCCCATCGCACCGCTTCTTGCACGCGCAATTCGCGAAGTCTTCGACGATGGATCGGTCACCTCGATGTTTGACGGCGCTGCCTAACCATCCAATCGCTAGCTGTCCTGTGGATAGCTAGAGCAATTCTTCGGCACAGCCGGTGAGACTCACTTTCGCATTTTCGATTGCGAATAGGAGAAATCATGAAACTGCGAATTGCTTCTCTCACTTCTCGGTTCGGCGCGTGGATTTCGCGTGACCGCGGAGACGTTCCCGGTTGGGTGCTCATCACATTGATGACTGCCGGTCTGGTCGTTGCCATCTGGGCGGTGGCTGGTCCAGCCCTCGGCGGAGTCTTCGATCAAGCCATCAGTCGAGTCATCAAGTTCTAGCTGCCGTGCGCGCATCACTGCTGCTTCGAAACGATCGCGGGTCAGCGCCTGCCGAATTCGTCATGGTTGGTGTGCTCGTCGTCTCGCTGATTCTTGGTGTCGTGCAGTTGGCGCTGTTCTTGCACGTGCGCAATACATTGCAGGATGCCGCGTCAGAGGGTGCACGATGGGCGGCGTTGGCAGACTCCGGTCCAGAGCGAGGGATGGCTCGTGCGCACGAGCTCATCACGGTGGCTCTCGGTGATGGATTTGCCCGGGAGGTCACTCCATCGCAGGGTGTGTGGAACGGGCATCCGACTGCGATTGTCACAGTGCGTGCGAGCGTGCCTCTGCTCGGACTCATCGGAGTGCCCGGGCTGCTCGAAGTAGCCGGACACAGCGCCCTTGAGGTCGTCAACTAATGCGACTGTTGCACGTGACGCGTTCTGAGCAAGGTTCAGCTTCGCTCGAGTTCATCGTTGCAGGGGTGCTACTCATGGTTCCCTTGGTGTATCTCACGCTCGTGCTTGGCCGTGTGCAAGCCGGTACTCTTGCCGCCGAGTCGCTGGCGCGGCAAGCCGCTCGCGTTTACGTCACAGCACCTACGACTCAACTAGCAGCCTCGAGGGTGGCTATGGCGACCGCAGACACTCTCGCCGATTTTCACTTCACGGCACGCGAGGGTGGGGTCACAATTTCATGCTCACCGGCAACGACCCCCTGCCTACGCTCGCAAAGCTGGGTAAGCGCACGCAGCCGCATCGATGTGACACTGCCGTTTGTGCCGGCAATTCTGGGTCTTGAAAAGTACGCGCAGATCACCGTCTCGGCCTCGGCAACCGAGCGAGTTGCGTTGGGGGCTGGACAGTGAACATGCGCGACGAAAACGGCTCGATTCTGCCTCTGATCATTGGCGGATGCGCTCTCGCGCTTGCACTCATTCTGGGAGTTTCGAGCGCGACGAGCCTGTACCTCGAGCGCAAGCGATTGCTCACCATCGCAGACGGAGCTGCGCTGGTCGCTGCGCAATCCTTCGACACGAGCATCCCGCCCAGACTGACGACAGCCGGTGCGATGGCGCCTGTCTTGTCGCCGTCGTCTGTGGTTACCGGTGCACAGCTCTATTTTGCGAATATGCCGGCGCAAGGTTCGCATTCCGTGCTGTTGGTCAGTGCCACCTCTCCAGACGCACGAACAGCGACGATTCGAGTTCGCAGTCAGTGGCAGCCACCGGTGATCTCATATTTCTTCCCAGCGGGGTTCGCACTCGAAGCGACGGCTTCGGCAAGGTCAGTCTTTGCGGGCTAGTAGATGCGGCTAAACCGCGGGTGGCTCAACCGCTTCTGGCGCAGGGCGCACGGTAGGAATCAAACGTGGGATGTAGCGCGTGAACAAGAAGACGCCAAAGAGCCCGAGTACGCCCATGGCACCAGCGGCTACCGAGAGTGAGAAGACTGCGGTGACGGCAGCGACACCAACTGGTGCGAGGCCGGCGCCTACGTCTGCCGAGAATCGCCAAGCGCCGAGGAAAGGCGCCGGAGTTTTCTTGGGGGCGAGGTCTGACGCAATCGTCAGGATGATTCCCGAGCCAAGACCGTTGCCAAGCGAGAACACCATGACGCACAAAATAAACAAGGTCACGTTGTTGTTGAGGTCGTGAGTAAAGCTCACGCCAAGAATGCCGAGCGACATGATCAAAACCGATGGCAGCACTGCCGCGATGCGCCCGTACTTGTCCATCACCTGACCGCTCGTAAAGAACAGCGCGAAGTCGATACCGGTAGCGATACCCATGATGAGGGCTGTATCAGCATCGCCAAGGCCAATACTGAGCGCCCATAGCGGGAAAAGCACAGTGCGGGCTGATCGAAGCGAAGCTGTAATTCCCGCGGCAGTTCCCAGGCGGATGAGCACGTAGCGGTAGTTCCACACGGTTCTAAACAACCCGTGAGTTTCTTGCTCCAGCTCGTCTTCACCAACAGTGAGCACTCGGCCGTCTGGCTCTTTAACTTTTTTGCCCTTGCCGAAGGCAGATTCGGGATCTTGCAAGAACAACAAAACGAGGATGGTCGCGATGGTGAAAACCGCGGTGAGCAGAAACGCTGCGCGAGCTGTGCCAAAGATTGCGATTACCCCGGCAGCCATCAGCGGACCAGTCACGCCGCCTGCGCGGAACATGCCACCGAGCAGGGAGAGCGACCGAGCGCGATAGGCAAACGGAATATATGTCGTCAGAAACGCGTGACGAGCGAGGGCAAACGCCGCTGTAGCAAGACCAATCAGGAACATGCCGATGCCGAGCATCCACGAGTTCACGGCGAAGATGGCCAGCGCGATGCCCGCCATGGCGACGGCACTCGACCACAGCATTGCCATGCGTTCACCCACTCGAGCAACGAAGGTGCCACTCGGGATATCGCCGATCACAATTCCCACGGTGAGCATTGCTGCAACGAGGCCAGCGGTGGCGAGGTCGGCACCGATGCTCTTGGCGATCACGGGAACGACCGGGATAACGGCTGATTCGCCAGCCGCAAACAAGAAGGTTGGCAGGTACACCGCGAGCGCAATTTTGCGCAGTTGGAATTCGCCCGGTGCCTTAGCCATGATGACTACGAGCCTACGCCGGTTGCTCACAACGAGACGGTCAGGGCTTCCACCGGTCGGTAGGCTTAGAGCACAATGCTCGATCTTGACCTGTCTGACCAGATTCGCGCGCTGCGTGCCACCTTCGGTGACATCCGCGCGGTTGTCGACGTTGAGCGACTCGTTACTGACATCGCCGCGCTCAATGAACAGGCCGGTGCGGCTGACCTGTGGGACAACGCTGAGAACGCACAGAAGGTGACGTCGGCGCTCAGCCACAAGCAGGCACAGCTCGCCAAAATCAAAGGCATCGAATCAAGCCTGGATGACCTCGAGGTTCTTGTCGAACTGGCGAATGAAGCCGGCGATGAAGATGCTGCCGCCGAGGCCAAAGCCGAGCTGTCGCGCATCCAGTCTGTGCTTGGTGAGCTCGAAATCCAGACACTTCTCAACGGCGAGTACGACGTTCGTTCTGCCGTCATCACGATTCGCGCTGGTGCTGGTGGCGTCGACGCCTCAGACTTCGCTGAGATGCTGTTGCGCATGTATCTGCGCTACGCCGAAAAGCACAACATGCCCGTCAAGGTGCTCGACACCAGCTACGCAGAAGAGGCCGGAATCAAGTCGGCAAGCATCGAGATTGAT
>JBDKLU010000142.1:0-5120 GCA_039795475.1 Actinomycetota bacterium
CCTTCTGGCGCGTTGCTCGCCGGCCACAGTGGATTGTGGCGCTCTTGCTCGTGATGGGCCTGGCGGCGGGCTTTGCCTGGCTGGGTAAGTGGCAACTTGAGCGCGCCATCATCAGCAGCCAAAGCAACGCCAACCACGTGGATGTTGTGGTTCCGCTTGAAACTTTGGCTCGCCCCGGTGGCGGAACCACCGACAAAGCGGCCGGTCACCTCGTGTCGACAAATGCAATGCTCGATACGACGAGCTTCGTCACAATCGCAAACCGAGCCAACGGTGACAAGAATGGTTATTGGCTGGTTGTTCGTGAACTGACGACCGATGGCAACCTCGCCACCGTGCTCGGCTGGGCGCAGACGCAGAGCGAGATTGACGTAGTGATTGCGCAACTCACCCCTCAGGGCGCAACCAACTTGATGTTCAAACCTGAGGCGCTTGAGGGCAGGCTCATGCCGGCGGAGGCTCCAGAGATTCCCAAGGCCAACGAGAACCCGCAGCTGATGTCTGCGGTGACACCTGCTGCCCTCATCAACGCATGGCCGACCAATGGCCAAAAAACCTACAGCGGTTTTCTGATCGCGAGCAAAGCCCCAGAAGGTCTCACCACTGTTGTTTCAACTCCGCCTGTGAGTAACGACACCTACAACTGGCTCAACATCTTCTACGCGATGGAATGGATTGTGTTCGCCGGCTTCGCCTTCTACGTTTGGTATCGCCTAGTGCGTGACCGTCTCGAGCGCGAGCAGGACGAAGCCGAATTTCGACAAGCTCAATCACCGGTAAAATAAAGGCATGCCCTTGGAGCCTCGCGAACTAGACATTCCCAAAATTCCGGGGGCTTTGCGCTTTTACCAAGTGATGGCTGTCATCACCGGTACTTTTCTGCTGCTTCTCGTTATCGAGATGGTTGGCGCCTACTCGTTCGGTTATCACTTGATCATGAACGACCCCAACGGATTCTTCTTTCTTGCTCCCGGGCGCGTGACGGGAATCATGCAGTTCGAACTTCTGCAGCCGACGACCGGCATCGACTTGTCCAAGTATGTGCTGATTGTGCACGGCTGGCTCTACGTGGTCTACCTGATCGCCTGCTTCCGTCTCTGGTCGTTCATGCGCTGGTCGTTCGGACGCCTGATCGTGCTGGCACTCGGTGGCATCATCCCCGTTCTCTCGTTTGTTCTTGAAGCGATCTACACGAAACAGGTTCGCTCATGGATTTCGTCGCACCCGGTTGCGACTGCACAGGAAGGCGCATCCGCGTGACCCAGCCCGTTCTCGTAGTCGACTTTGGAGCGCAGTACGCGCAGCTGATTGCACGCCGCGTGCGTGAAGCCGGTGTGTACTCCGAGATCGTTGGTCACTCGGTTTCTGCCGCCGAGGTTGCCGCCAAGAACCCCGCAGCGATTGTGCTCAGCGGTGGCCCATCCAGTGTTTACGAGCCAGGTTCGCCCACGCTCGACCCGGGCATCCTTGAGCTCGGTGTTCCCGTGTTCGGCATTTGCTACGGATTCCAAGTCATGGCGCAAACCCTCGGCGGAACGGTTGCCAAGACTGGTGGCCGTGAATACGGTGCGACTCCGATGCACATCGCGACCGCGCATCCGCTCGTTGGTGGCCAGCCCGATGAGCAAACTGTGTGGATGAGCCACGGCGACCAGGTTTCTGTTGCTCCAGATGGTTTCACGGTCGTTGCGAGCACCGAGGCAACTCCTGTTGCTGCGTTCGCCAACGATGCCAAGCGCATGTACGGAGTGCAGTGGCACCCTGAGGTCAAGCACTCCGAGTTCGGCCAGAAGGTTCTCGAGAACTTCCTGCACGAGTGCGCTGGTCTGCCTGCCGACTGGAACAGCGACAACGTCATCGAGACTCAGGTCGCCAAGATTCGCGAACAGGTCGGAAAGGGCCGTGTTATCTGTGGTCTTTCAGGTGGAGTCGACTCGGCTGTTGCTGCAGCGATCGTGCACAAGGCGGTCGGCGACCAGCTCGTCTGTGTATTCGTCGACCACGGACTGCTTCGCAAAGACGAGCGACGCCAGGTCGAAGAAGACTATGTGAAAGCCACAGGTATTCGACTTGTCACGGTGGATGTTCGCGAGCAGTTCATGACCGCGCTCGCCGGGGTGACCGATCCCGAAACCAAGCGCAAGATCATCGGCCGCGAGTTCATCCGAACGTTCGAGCAAGCTGAGCGCGATCTCGTTGCCGAGGCAGCTGCAGATGGAGAGCCCATCAAGTTCCTCGTGCAGGGCACTCTCTACCCCGACGTCGTTGAATCCGGCGGGGGCAGCGGCACAGCCAACATCAAGTCGCACCACAACGTGGGCGGTCTGCCAGAAGACCTGCAGTTCGAGCTCGTAGAGCCATTGCGCACGCTATTCAAAGACGAGGTTCGCGCGATTGGTCGCGAACTCGGTCTGCCCGCCGAAATCGTTGGCCGTCAGCCGTTCCCTGGCCCGGGGCTCGGTATTCGCATCGTCGGTGAGGTCACCGCTGAGCGTCTCGACCTACTTCGTGAGGCTGACGCCATTGTGCGTGAAGAGCTCACTGCTGCCGGTCTCGACAACGAGATCTGGCAGTGCCCGGTTGTACTTCTGGCAGACGTTCGTTCAGTAGGCGTCATGGGCGACGGCCGCACCTACGGTCACCCGATCGTGCTTCGCCCGGTTTCGAGCGAAGACGCCATGACGGCCGACTGGACTCGCTTGCCCTACGACCTGCTGGCTAAGATTTCGAACCGCATTACCAATGAGGTTGCCGGCGTTAACCGTGTCGTGCTCGACGTCACATCGAAGCCACCGGGAACCATCGAGTGGGAGTAAGCGAATGATCGTCTTCGCAATCTGGCCGATGGTTTTGGCTCTTGCCTTCATGGTGATTATTCCCTTGTGCGCCACTGGCGTGATCAAGGCCAACCGTTTCGTGGGCATCCGCTGGCCCATCCTGCGCTCATCTGAGGCGGCGTGGGAGCGCGGGCACCGCGCGGCGATTGTTCCCACCTTCGTTGGCGGAGCGCTCGCTATCGTGGCGGCGATTATCGGCATCGTGATTGACGCGAACTCGGCTATTGGCGTCATCGTTTCGTTTGTTTTTCTTCTCTCGGGATTCGGTCTGGCATCCGCTCTGGCTCAGAAAGCAGCAGCCGGAAACTAACAAGCGCAACGAAAAGGCCACCGGTGACGGTGGCCTTTTCGTTTGAATGCGTGACGCGGACTAGTTGCGCGCGATGGCGAGGATTCGCAGGATCTGCATGTATAGCCACACAACCGTGATGCTTACGCTCAGTGCGCCGGTCCAGGCGAACGCGGCCGGAGCCTTGTTGGCAACACCGCGCTGAATCATGTCGAAGTCGAGCACCAGTGAGTACGCGCCGAGAAGGATGATGACCGGAGCAAGGATGATGCCGAGGGGAATGCCGAAGATTTCAACACCGTCGAGTCCCCAGGGGTTCTGGCTCGCAGGAATGGCGCCAAACATCATCAGGAACATGTTCACGATTGCGTAAAGGAAGTACGCAGCGAATGCAATGAAGAAGATCTTCGTCGCGCGAGCCGAGGCGCGAATCTTTCCGCTCGCGAAAAGTGCGAGCGTGACGCCGACCACGGCAAAGGTGCCGATAACGGCCTGAAGAATGATGCCGTTGTAGAGCGACTCGTAGACGAGCGAAATAGCGCCGAGAGCGAAGCCCTGGCAGATTGCGTAAAGCAGAACCATCGTGGGTGAAGGCTGCTTGCGGAAGAGCGCAATCATCGCGAAGACGAAGGCGGCAATAGCGGAGACGAAAACGCCGGTTGCTCCGATGGCGGGGTTTGTTGCCAGCGCAATCCATCCGATGATGGCGCCAAGCAGAATCACGCCAAAGGTGATGAACGACTTCACGACGGTGTCTTCTACCGTCATCACGCGCTCGGGTGCGCGGTTTGCAGAGGGTAGGTCGTACAGGGCCTGCAGCTGTTCGGCTGTCGGGTTCTCTTTGAACGCGGGGTTGTTGTTGAACGCCGGGTTAGACGATGTCGCCATGATCTCTCTTTCGTGATCGTGGATATCCACGAATGTGTACATCAAATCTATCTGGCAGGTGCTTGAGAAACGGCTGAAAACTTTGGGTGCGTCCGCGGACCATTCCGGCGAAAAGTGAGAACTGGACTTTGGGTATAGTCGTTAGGGGTAAAACCCCTAGTCGGTATGGGGTAAACCACTAAGGGGATTTCGTTGGTTAGTGTCATCGGCAATGGTGGAGCAAGTGCCTACCGACCCGAAAACTCACCGTCTGCGATCGAACTTGCGATGACGCAGAAGGCGCAGGGTGTGGCACTGAGCGTTGCCCCCACCAAAGATGGCCGCCTCTGCATCGTTTCGTCGATGGACATTTCTGACTGCACGGATGTTCGACGCAACGTCTCATTCGCTTCGCGATTCGGCGCACGCAAAGTGGTCAGCCAGACCACAAAAGGCTGGTTCTCTGTCGATTTCACTGCAGACGAGCTGACCCAGCTGCACTATGCCGAGACCCGCCCGCGTATGCGCAAGCAGAGTGCCCAAATCGCACAGGCGACACCTGAGCCGATCGCCATGCTGGCCGAAACGCTCGACGAGATTTTCCGTCAGCACAAGAACGCCGAAGTGTGGATTGAGTTCCTCTTGCCCAGCCAGGTTGCCGAGTGGGGTTTCTCATACTCAGAGCTAGTCGAGACAGAATTTGCAGACCTGGGCCGTCGCGTAGACGTCTCGAAGATTGTTTTCGTGAGCAGTGAGAAAACGCTGATTCGTAAGCTCAAGCAGAGCAATCTCGGACCCCGCATCTTCTATCGCACCGAACCGTACGGGTATGCCAACGACGAGTCGCACCTGCGCAAAGGTGCTCCCCGAACCTACGCAACGGAGCTCGCCCCGACGGGTCTTCAAGACCTCGCTCAAATCTGCGATGGAATCATTGTCGACATTTTGCAGGTGTTCTCGCAGACCGGAGCTGACAAAACGGCTTTTGAAATTCTTTGGCAAAACACGAGCCTCGTCGACTTCGCTCACGCGGCAGGACTACAGATTGCGGGAGCGGTTCTTCGAGCAGAAAACACTTTCCGCCCGCTGTATTTGCGCCACGGTGTCGACAGATCGGAAGAGCGTCG
>JBDKLU010000143.1:0-9014 GCA_039795475.1 Actinomycetota bacterium
AATTCGGTCACCGCGTTCGCAGTGCGCGAAGCGCCCGAGGTCTCACCCAGAACGAACTGGCTGACATCGCTGGTGTGGACCGCAAAACCATCAGCCGCATCGAAAACTCACGTTTTTCGCCGTCGCTTGCGAATGTTCTCGCCATTGCCCACGCCCTCGAAATCGAAGCGCGCGATTTGCTCTAGCCGTCGTGGGACATTCCCGCCCCGCACCACCGCTTGTAGTATCGCGCTATGGCTGGGAACAAGTACTCGCTGAAGGAACGTCTGCGCTACGGTTTTGACAACGCGATGTCCAAGGGACTCGTGGCTCTCATCGGGCTTCTCGGACTTGCCAGCTTGGCGTTCATCCTCGTCATGGCAACGATCGTCACGATATTTCGCCTGAATCCGGATGACCGCGAACTCGACTTTGGCGAAGCCTTCTGGTCGAGCCTCTTGCGTACACTCGACCCCGGCACGATGGGCCAAGACACTGGCATGGGTTTCCGCCCCGCGATGCTCATCGTTACCCTCGGCGGACTCATCCTCGTTGCAAGCCTCATCAGCGTTATCGCGAATGCCTTCAACTCCCGCATCGATCAGCTTCGTGACGGACGTTCACGTGTGCTCGAGAGCGGACACATCCTGGTTCTTGGTTGGAGCACCAAGGTTGTTCCCGTCGTGCGCGAACTGTGCGAGGCGAACAAGGGCGGGGGCAAGAATGTCATCGTCGTCATGGCTGACCGCGACGCCATCGAGATGGAGGGTGAGCTAGCACGCAGAGTTCGCGTGCGACACAAGACTCGCATCATCGTTCGTCGTGGCGATCCCACGAGCTTAAGTGATTTGGCCATGGTCAACCCGAACGCGACAAAGTCGATCATCCTGTTGTCGCCGACCGACATGGATGACCCAGACACCCTCGTGCTGTCGACATGCATGGCGCTGGTCAACAATCCAAACCGGCGCCCTGAACCCTTCAGCATTGTCGGCGAAATTCGCGACGCCGAACATATCGAGACGGCCAAACTCATTGGCAAAAACGAAGGCCACTGGGTGTTGGCAAGTGACCTGATCAGCCGCATCACCGTGCAAACGCTCCGCCAAGGTGGACTCAGCACCATCGTGACCGAGCTGCTCGACTTTGAAGGTAACGAAATCTACATAGTC
Source organism: Actinomycetota bacterium (assembly GCA_039795475.1). Classification (GTDB taxonomy): domain Bacteria; phylum Actinomycetota; class Actinomycetes; order Actinomycetales; family Microbacteriaceae; genus CAIOLM01. Next base: position 1,152 of record JBDKLU010000143.1, read on the forward strand.
GACATGCCAGAAGCCGTCGGGATGACATACGGCCACATCCAGATGGCTCTCGAACGGGCATGTGCCATCGGCGTGCTCCGCGACGACAAAACACTCCTCAACCCCGCCGCTTCTCTCCTGATCACCGCTGGCGACTCACTCGTCGTTATTGCTGATACTCCGCGCGACATTGCCCTGGGTTCGGCAGCACCCTGGTACAAGCCCGGAGAGCGCAAGTTCCCCGCGCTGCGCAAGCGCGTGGAACACTCGCTCATCCTCGGTTACAACCACAGTGTTCCGTTCATGCTGAGCGAACTCGACGAATACGTGGCCGCCAAGTCCTCGGTCACGCTGCTCTCGCGCGTCGAGCAACCGACGCTGCCGAAGCTCAAGAACATCGCGGTGAAGTACGTGCAAGACGACACCACGAAACGCAAGACGCTCGATGCACTCAAAATCGCAAACTTTGATCACATCTCGGTTTGTGCTTACGACGACGAGCCCGATGCCAACCACGCGGATGCAATAACACTCGTCACGCTGTTGCATTTGCGCGACATTGCGCGACAGGGCGGACACCAACTCAACATCGTGAGCGAAATGCTTAATGACAAGAACCGTGAAATTGCCGAAGTTACCAACGCGGATGACTTCATCGTCAGTGACAAGCTGGTCAGCTTGCTTCTCGCGCAGGTCGCCACCAATTTTCATTTGACCGATGTCTTCACTGAGCTTTTTTCGAGCGCTGGCAGTGAGATATATGTCCGTCCGGCGAAGCTCTACTGCACGCCGGGTGAAGAGGTTTCGTTCTATGACCTTGTCGAGCGGGCCCAGGTCCGCGGCGAAACGGTAATTGGATATCGTTCTGGCGACTCGCGTGACGCCAGCAATATTGTGATCAATCCAGTCAAGACCACCGCTCTCGAGTTGGGGGAAGGCGACGACGTTATCGTTCTCGCCGAACAGTAGGCGATATCCCTTTTTTGTCCCGGGGTGACAAACCTTCAAGGTTTCCTATAGGTTGTTACTCGTTCACTAGGGGGGACAAAAATGGGATTAAAAGTACAAGACCACGTCGAACGATTCATCTTTTGGTCGCGCTGGCTACTCGCTCCGATGTACCTGGGTCTGGTCATCGTTCTCATCGTTTTGATGGTCAAGTTCGTTGGTGAAATCGTAGTGATGGTGGCTCACGCTCTGTCCCCCGAGGAAGCACTAGGCGATGGCCAGTTCATCATCGACCTCTTGAACCTGCTCGACCTCGTACTAATGGCCAACCTCATCCTGATCGTGCTGTTCGCCGGTTACGAGAACTTCGTTTCGAAAATTGACGTCGCCGCCGACAGCGTGGACCGCCCAGGTTGGATGGGTGCCGTGGACTTCTCTGGCCTCAAGATCAAGCTCATTGGATCGTTGGTCGCTATTTCGGTTATTGAGCTGCTTGCCAACTTCGTCGAGCTCGGTACCCACGAAACCGAGGGCTTCCCGGTTTCACTGTTCTGGCGAATCATGATTCACCTCACCTTCGTTGTCTCGGGTGTGCTGTTCGCGGTCATGGACTACATCTCCGACATGCGTGCCATTAAGTCGGCAGAAATGCACGGCTCCGGTTCCCACTCAGAAATGGGTTCGAGTAACTCGGCCGTCTAGCTAGAGAGCGATTTCAACGATGACGTTGCCTCCGCCGCCACCCGCCCCCGGAATACCTCCCTCGGGCGGAATTGGCGCGCCTGTAGTCACCACTCCGCGCCCGTCCTCCTCGGGCGGCTCGGAGCGCACAAGCCCGTCGCGCCTGCCGCTCATCATCGCGATTGCCCTGCTTGTGATCGGGGCGGTACTCCTCGTATTCACGGGCGGGAATCAGCTGATTGGCATCGTCGGATACGTGCTCGACGGTCTTGCTCTGCCGCTCTTGGTTGGTTGGGACGTGGTGTCACAACGTAACGGAATGAAGAATAGAAACTTCATTTCTTCACCGCGACAGTCGTTGCTGTTGCGCATCATCATGGGCGTAGGCCTCGTCGTAGCGCTCATTCACATTTGGTCGCTCGCATTCATCTGGGCCGAAGCCCTCAGCGATATGTGGGGACTGCACTGATGAAGAAATTCCTCACTCGACTGGCCGCGACGCTTGGCGCGGTCTGCCTCGCCATTGGAGGGCTCGCGCTTGGGTCTGCGCCCGCCCGAGCAACCTCGCAAGACATCCTCTCACCCACGGGACACCAGGCCATTGCTGATTTGCGCACCTGCCTCGCGCACACCCCAGAAAATCAGGAACCGGTTCTCAACGTCTACTATTTGGTCGACGCATCCGGGTCGTTATTCCCCAAGGACCAGGGTGGCGACGGCACAGACCCTGATTTCAAGCGAGCCGAAATACTCCAAAACAGCCTGGTTCAGCTGGCTGCACTCACTGACTCTAACGGGAACCCCGTTGACCTCAACTATGCGTTGGGCTTCTTCGGCAACCAGTTTCAGGGCGTAACCGGGTGGACGCCGGTGACTCAAAACTCTGCCAACAAGCAGGGTGAGCGCATCCGTAACGCCATTCGTAGCCAACCAGCGATGGGCTCAACCAACTGGCAGCTCGGCCTGCAGGGAGCACAAAGCGCTTTGAACAAGCAGGAATCTCGCAAGCCTGGCTGTTCTGCCCTTGTCTGGTTCACCGATGGTGGAATCAACATTGACGGCCAAGATGGCCCGCAAACTGCGAAAGCAGTTCAGGAACTGTGTAGCCCTCGAGGGACCTTTGCCCAGCTGCGCCAAGCCGGGATCGTCACGTTCGGTGTTCTGTACTCCCTGGTTTCAGACCCTCAGGCACAAGTCCTCATGCAGAAACTTGTGGAGGGTGCTGCTGGATCAGACAAATGTGGCGGGGGCCCGGATGCTTACCCGACGCATGGTGCGTTCATCAAAGCGAATTCGACAAAGGACCTCTCCCTCGTTTTCATGCAGCTGGGCGGATTGATCGCCGGAGGCACGCCCTCGCAAATCAACGCGGATGGCACCTTCACTGTCGATCCCGGCGTTGACAGCTTTGAGATTATCGCGGGCACGAGCCCTGATCAGGTTTCTGTGTTCTCTCCTTCCGGGCAAGTTGATCTCAGCGATGGAAGTTCGCTGTGCAGCGCGAACGCGCTCACGGGAACCATGCAACTTACTTGTAAGCCACAAGCCCGCTCCGACTTCGGCGGTTGGAAGATTACGGGAGTTGAAAGCGCTTCCCCGACTCTTCTGCTTTTCGGAGGGCTCACTCTCCAACTTCAGGAAAAAATCTCAATTCTGGCGGGCACAGGCCCGGTGAAGATCACGGGCTCAATCGGCGTAACGCGCCCTGATGTGCTTAAGCTGAGCGACTACAACCGAAAGCTGATCGTTGGAACGGTTGGCGAAAACGGTAAGTTCACCGAACTCCAACAGGTAGTTTCCGACGAGGCAGGAAAGTACACATTCACTTTTCCCAATGACAGCGGATTATCTTCTATTACCTTCCGCGCGTCCCTCGAGAACGTGACCACGAAGCTGCACAACCAGCCTCTGATTCAAGTGCAGAAGAGTGTGGACGCGCTCGTGGGCGTCCCCGCTGACTACCCAACCATCGAGCAAAATTCACTTGCGCTCTCGGAAATGATGGGAAAGAACACCCCGGCCACTGGCAAGATGACCATGCGTGGACCCGAGACTGCTGGACTGGCGGGAAGCATCTGCGTGCCCGGAGGTGCTTTCGCGCCGAAGATTGTCTCTGACAGCGACCCTGAACGTGAAAAGTCATGGGTGTGGACGCTCGAGGAAAAGGGCAAGCCTGCTCCCGATTGCATCGAACTCAAATCCGGCGAAACCAAGACATTCACGGTAACCGCGTCGAATGACCGTGCGGCAAACAGCCTCGTCAAGGCTAAGGCCACATTCGTCTTGAAATCAGATGGCAAGACAGATTTGCCGCGCGAAATTCCGATTTCCTTTGCTTCCTCGCACAACGTCAGCGCCCTTGTGTTCTGGCCGCTTGTGATTCTGCTCTGCCTGCTTGGTCTCTTGCTGCCCATCCTGGTGATGTACCTGGTGAATTTCTTCACCACAAAGGTTGAGTATGGCGACAAGCTCATTCGCGCGGTTCTCGACGCCAAACTTTCGCTCGATCACGACTCGATTTTGGTGGCGCAAACCCCGAGTGGAACTCCAAACACTCCGCTCGCAAATGTTGCAAACCCGCAGGAGCTCTTCAAGTTCATGCCACCTCAGCCCGACGCTCGCCGCATTACGGATAGCGAAATAGGTACCTTTGTCGCGCGAATTAGTCGATTCCCCCTCAACGCTCCTCGCTTCGAGGTAGCCGCTAAGACCGGTCACGTCGTGATTGTGGGATCAAGTAAAGCAATGGTTCGCAAGCCTGGCGCCCGTTATGCGTTGGGCACGCTCGCCCCCTTCTCTGGTCGCGTGAGCAAGACTTGGGCGTTGGTCATTGCCGAGAGCGAAATTGCCAAGTTGGCGCACAAGCCGGCGACGGCGACGGCACCGCTCCAGGTGCCTGGCGCCTCTCCCGTCGCAAGTGCGGCAATGACCCCGGGGAATGAAATCAACGCCAAGCTCGTTGTTTTCGATCTCATCGGCAGCGGTGGCGAATCGCAGGCCCGCTCCCGCTTTGTCGATGTCTCCAACGAAGCAAACCCAAGCAAATCACTCGCGCACCTGGTTGAGGGGCAGAAGACTCACAAACCCGTAAGGGCCCCGAAGGCACCGCGCGTCGGCAAGGGCGACAAAGGATCGAAGCCGCAGACCGGTGGCTCAACACTTCCCCCTCCTCCGCCGGTTCCTGGAGCGGGTAGCGTGCCACTTCCTCCGAGCATTGGCTCGCCAGGCACTCCAATTCCGCCGGCTCCACCGAGCGTCGGCTCCGCACCTCTCCCGCCTCCTCCGCCAAGCAGCGGCAGCATTCCTCCGCCGCCTCCGCCGCCGAATTTTTAATTACTGAGTTTCCGAAAGAAAGAGAAAACCCATGTTGAAGCCCTTCCTTCTCGTTGGCGTCGGTGGTTCCGGCGGCAAGACGCTGCGTGCCGTTCGCGACGCGCTCGAGATGAAACTCAACCTTCTCGGCTGGAACGAGGGTTTCCCTACCGCATGGCAGTTCCTTCACTTCGACACACCAACGGTTCAGGACGGAAGTGACTTCCCTGCGAAGTTCTTGCCCACTGAAAGCTACGTCGGCCTCTCGACCGCTCACGGTAACTACGAAAATGCAATCTCGACGATTGTTTCGAAAACCGCCAAGTCACAGCAGGGACGCCTGCTTCGACAACTTCCCGACCCCAGTCGCGTTTCTGTTCCGCTTTCCAAGGGTGCGGGACAGTTCCGTGCGGTAGGTCGCACCGCGGTCATGGCACGCCTCGAGACCGTCGCCGCCGCCGCCCGCGCCGCCGTCGCCAACCTCAATGGCGCGTCAAGCTACGCGCAACTCGCGCGCGTCACTCAACTGCTCACAGGCAAAGAAGAGGCTCCCGCCAGCGGTGAGGTCGTCAAGCCCGTGCTCATCATCGTGTCGTCGGTCGCTGGTGGATCGGGGGCGGGTCAATACATCGACATTGCCGACGCCGTGACTGCTGAAATCAACCAGGACTGGGCTAACGAGGCCTTCGGTATCCTCTACGCCCCCGACGTCTTCGATGGCGTCAAGGGAACTGCAGGAGTTGCGAGCAACGCTTTGGCCGCGATCTCGGAAACCACCAACGGTCACTGGAACCGCTACTCGGACGACTCGGTTATCGAGGCGTTCCGCGGTCAGGGTCTCTCCATTCAAACTGGTGGCGCTTTTGACCGAGTGGGTGTGCGCTATCCACTCATCGTGGGTCGCCAGAACTCGAATACCGCATTTGAGGGGCAGCGCGACGTCTACATGTCGATTGCTCAAACGCTTGCTGCATGGATTTCGGTCGAGCGCTTCCAGACCGACATCAACGAGTACATGTCGGGCAACTGGTCTGCCAACACCAGCCGCAAGACGGTGCAAGAAAACTCCGGCTTCGTTCCGAACAACGATGACACTCCCCCGTTCGGCGCAATTGGCTTCGGTCGAATCACCATGGCTCGTGAAAAGTTCACTCTGTACTCGCAGGAACGTCTGGCGCGTTCGATTATCGATCGCCTTCTTCGCGCCCACGAGCTCAACTCAGGAAACAAAACTTTCGTTGGACAGTCCGCTCAGGCGATGATTCAGCAGCAGGCAGACGACGCCCGTATCGGGTTCTTCGAAGCCACCGGTTTCGATGAAGAAAGCATCAACCGCAATCAGGTCATTGATGCTCTCGTCGACCGCGGTCAGCGGGAATTGCTCGTTGCGCAGTTCGTAGCAGAAGTTCGCAATGATCTCGGTGTTGGACTGCCGAAGTCAGAGTCGCTCGAACAGTCTGACTGGCTTGACCGTTTCCAGAGCTCCCGCACGAGCCGCGCGGTGGGGAAGGTATCAGAAGATGCACGCCTTCGCGGTATTCGCTTCATCGACTGGGTGGCGAGAACCCCTCAACAACTCCTCGATACGGTGTCTAAGTACGCAGTCACACACGGTCTTCCCGTAACCGAGCGCCTCCTCTTCGCGCTTGGCGAGTCGGTCGAGCGGGCAGCAAACGAACTCGACAACGAAGCCACGGAACGACGCAATGCAGTCATGAGCCTTCGCTCATACATTGCACCCGAACTCGCATCAGCGGGTCCGAACGCAGTGCGTTACGGATCGGACGCGTTCGAACGTGCCATGGCATTTGTCGGACAATCTCTCGAGTGGGAGACCGACGCGATTAACCGCACTGAGACCGCTGGCCTCCTTCGTGAAGCCAAGAAGCTTCTCATCGAACCGCTCCGCGCTTTTGTTGCCAGCTCACTCGACATGCTTAACCAGACGTCGACTAGTCAGTTTACGAAGGATGGTCGTGAAAACGACTTCAAGAACTGGCCTGGGTACGACAGCAACTACGTTGGTTCCAAATACGAGTCATCCTCGAACGAGAAGATGCTCATCGATTGGAAAGAATTCCCGACCGAGTTTGAACGCCTCATGCTGGGTACGTTCACGGAAGCGGGAACCCCTCTCAACGCAATTCTTTTAGCTCTCCCTGAGGTCATTCAGGAAGACCCGAAGAACCCAACTGCGTTCCTTGCCCAGTCAGTCTCGTGGGTTCCTGTTGCGACCGTTGGAAGTAACACCAACCTAGGAGCGGCGCGCAAGCCCAACTTCACCATGCCTCAAACCCCCGAGGAGTTTTTGGGCCGCGCTGAGAAATGGCTCACGCGAGAAGGAACAGCGTTTGGTGCTTACCTCAAGCAGTCGATCCGCGACTTCCTTGACCCTGAAACGGCGGGCGGTCCCGCTGAAGCCAATAAGCGCCAGACGGTATTCATGGGTCACCTCGCCTCGGCGCTCAATGCCAGCGCTCCGCTCGTGAAACTCAATGGAACCCTACTCAACGCGGTTCACCAATCTCCCGGTGGAAACAACCGCGTCATCAGCTCGCCGATCCCGTTCAAGAACGGCGATGCGATGTACCAACAGTCGGAACAGGTGCTGTTGCAAAACATCCCTGCGCTCGCTCAAGACCCCAATGGTGCATCGCGCTTCTTCGGCGAAACCAACGAGACCAGCATCGAGTTCTTCCAGGTGCTCGGTCACGGCATCAGTGCAATCACGATTAGCTCGATCATGGAGCCAATCGCGGCGGACTGGAACCAGTCGAGCAACTCCTCGCAAAGCCGATCCGCCTTCTGGCAGTGGAAGCGCGCGCGCCTGCTGCACGAGTCCATCCCGCTTGACCGCATGGCACTGGATCAGCTCATCGCTGGCTGGTTTACGGCTCAAGCATTCGCGATGCTCATCAAGGGCGCCGAAGAGGGCGGGCTCGG
>JBDKLU010000144.1:0-4622 GCA_039795475.1 Actinomycetota bacterium
CTGAGCAGGGCAGTGTGACCGAGCAGGTCTGCCAGGGCATCCGCCTCGTCGCCGGTGAGTTCGACTGCTTCAAGCACGGTGTCGGGATCCTCACTGTCGTAGAAGGCGAGTTCGCGTCGCCCGTCCCGATAGTTCAACACGCCAATGTGTCGCCCGAGTTTCGTGACAATGTCATGACGAATACCGATTCCCGGCAGGTCAATCTTCTCAATGCGTACGCCCATGCCTTCACGCTATCAAGGCCCGAGGGCAAGCGTGCGCCCGGGTGGGCCTGATCGCTGAACGACTACTGGTTGAGCGGGTCGTTATCGAGAGCGAATGCGCGTGCAAACGCCTGCGCGCTCGGCGGTGGCGTTAGTGACTCGCCGGGTGCGGCGACGTGGGTTTGTGCAGGCGCAGGGGCAGGCTCTGCGGCAGGAGAAGGAGCAGGAGCAGCTGCAGGTGCTGTCTGAACCGGCGCATTGCCGGTGCGAAGCGGACCGGTCGTGGTCTCGGTGCGGTCGCGACGTTCCGAGCGGTCCCGGCGCGGTGAAGGCTGGGCATAGCGGGTCGATTCGCCGTTGATGGCTCGTTCAATCCTGCGCGACGCTCGTCGAACTGAAACGCTTACCGTGATGATGAGGGCAACGGTGCAGAGCACAATCACAATGCTTGGAACAATTTCCGAAATGTTATTGGGGTCCCCAACCCATGACGTGAACGCGTCCAACCAACTCATGCGTCCAAGCTATCGTTTTGTAACATCTTTAGAGCAGGGGGTTTCACCCCAGAGTAGGGTAAACCCATGACTTCATTCGTTCTTGCTGGCGGTTGCTTTTGGTGCCTCGACGCCGTGTATCGCACCCTTCGTGGTGTGAGCGATGTCGTGTCGGGATACTGCGGAGGAACGCTCGCCAATCCCAGCTATGAAGCGGTGTGCACGGGGCTCACCGGTCACGCGGAAGTCGTGCGCGTTGACTTCGACGAAACCGTCATTCCAATCGACGTGATTCTCGACGTTTTCTTCACGCTTCACGATCCTCGCCAGCTCAACCGTCAAGGCAACGATGTCGGCACTCAGTACCGATCTGCCATGTTCTACACCGACGAAGCCCAGCGCGAGTTCTTTGCAGCTTCGATTGAGCGTGCCTCTGAGCTGTGGGGTGGCGGCGTCGTCACCACGCTCGAGCCACTGACCGAGTTTTACGAGGCAGAGGAATACCACCAGAACTTCTTCGCGCGTAACCCTGGCCAGGGGTACTGCATGGCCGTCGCTGTTCCTAAGGTGGTCAAGGTGCGCAAGTCCTTCGCGGACTACGTTTTGGCTGATTAGTCGCCGTGGGTGACAGGTTTGTCCCTGAAGCGGTTGATGAAGACGTTTGTCAATGAGCTGAGGGCAAGAACTTGAAGTCCTAAGCAAGCGACTACTAAAACCAAAATTGCGATAAGTGTCTGCTCCTGACCGATGTGCGCAACGCCGGTCAGGTAGATGGATCCAACAGCAATTGCGCCAAGTACAAAAGTGATCGACCCAACAACGAGCCAAGCCAGGCTTGCTTTTGAGTACTTTTTGTTTCGAGATTTCACAGCCAATGAAGGAGAGTAGCGCTCAACCTTGTCTGTCGTGGGGGACTGCACTCCGGTGGCTTCCGTGCGTGCAACGTGTTCTCCCGCGCGCATGGCGTCAGGATAATCCAAGGCAGGTTCATCAATATTTTGAGGGAACGAGTTTGATGGGGGAGCGGCTCCCAGGGGTCCTGAGGCAACAGCAGAATCGGCAACTGTGGTGGGTGCGGGAACAGTTGCGGGTACCGCGGCAGGGGTGGGAATAGCTGCAGGTGCGGGTATCAGAGGTGGCGCAGTCGGTGAGGGTTGACTGGCCAGAGTTGACACGCGGGTCGAAAAATCGTTTGCAGCCCCGAGTGGTGCAAGTGAGGGTTCACCGTAGGCAATCGTTGCGATTACGTCAGCGCTCAGACTTTGAACCGGAGCGGGCTCGGGTTTCGGCTCGGGCAAAGGCGCAAGCGCGACAGTCGCAGCACTGTTTGGGTTGATCGTGGATGTGGTCCTGTGGCGAACTGGCTCGTAGGGAACATCATTGCGAGCTGAACGCAGTAAGGCACCACCCACTCCTGCGAGGACGCCGGCAGAAACCAGGAGTCCTAAATAAATCCCAGAGTTTCGAAGAAGGAGCCCTAGAGCTTCTCCATTGAATCCATTTGATTCGACGGGCTGGTCATGAAGATGATGAGTCGCGTCCAGCGTTGCAGCGATTGAGAGGTCGCTTAGGGAAATTGCGAGAAAAGCCCCAGTTGTGAGCGTCAACAGAGCAGTAGCCAGCAGGGTGTAACCAGCTGCAACCTTGGCTTTGATTTTTGAACTCATTTTTTCCTGACTGAAGTGACTTCAATAAGTGAATCTTCCTCAATCTGGAGCCGATTTACCCGCAAACACGCGGCTATTCCGCATGAAGTATGCAAATACCCCTGCACATCCTGAGAAATAAGCGAAGTATCCCTAGACGGCTCATTGGGCTCCCAAGAGATGATGCGACTGCGCGACAGTGGTGCTCCGTTCAGATCGAAGGAGCATCCATGTCAGACACCATCACCCTTACTGGGCTGGTCGCAACCACCCCTCGTCACCTCACCACAAGTGAGGGTCTCGCCATTACGAGCTTTCGCCTTGCCTCGAGTCAGCGCCGATTCGACCGAGCGGCCCAAAGGTGGATCGACGCCGACACCAACTGGTACACGGTCTCTGCTTTTCGCGCATTGGCCACAAACGCCGCAACATCTGTTGTGAAGGGCGATCGCGTCATCGTGACTGGTCGTCTGCGTATTCGCGACTGGGAGAACACGGATCGATCAGGAACAACTGTCGAGGTTGAGGCAGACACCATCGGTCACGACATGTTCTGGGGCACCTCTGTTTTCACGCGTGTCTCGGCTGCTTCGCTCGATGCAGACCCAGTCGACAGTCAGGATGCTTGGGCAAGCGCCTCCTAAACTGAGGGCATGACTTCGACGCACTCTAAGGTGGCGCGCTTTGCGGGTGTCACGCTTGGAGTGAGCATCGCCGCCCTGGGATTGGTCGCCTGTTCTTCTGGTCAAGCCAATCCCGCGGCGTCGAGTACCAGCTCCGCAAGTAGCACACCCGAGCCGGAGCCAACATTCGTTGCATCGGGTACGGCAAACGACAATCTCGCTTTTGTTCGAGCCCTCGTATTGCGCGCGACAAAGAAGGCCGGCCTTAACGCGAGCAGTCTTGCGGTTGCCCAGCAACTCGCACGCGACGGACTCGACCCCCAGGGCATTCAGTTCACTGACAACTCGACCGCAGCTGGTCTCAAGCCAGACAGCGTTGTTGTTGCTGCTGAAATCAAAGGCCAGTGTCTGATCGCTCAGTATGGCGCCGGCATCGGGGGAGTCCAGATTGATGTCGCCCCTGTACTCAAATCTGGCGGATGTCTTTTGGGGCGGTCAATCCAGCACCTTTAGGCTAAATTGGTAAACTGAAGTCAATTCAGATTCGCGCAGTCGTGCGATGCCACGAGCCAAGGGGAGTGACGCAATGACAGATCTGTCGCGCGCGCCCCGACGTGCACCCTCTGAGAAGCCGCGCAGAAAGCAATTCTGGGTCGGGATCGGAGTTGGGGTTCTGGTGGGCTTGAGCATTGCTGGAGTCGGCACAACTTTTGCCGCCAACATCTCTCTCGGCTCGCAGCCGATTGAATTTGGTCAAGGTGTTGCCACTGCGCAGGCCTGTGACCCGAGCATCGACATCACACCCAAAGCCACCTACGACACCGGCAGTGACGGCAACCACTACTGGGTTGCGCAGTACTTGGTGTTTACCAACGTTGATGTCGCACAGTGCAGTGGCAAGATCTTCACGCTGAGCTTCACTGCTGGTATTCCGGGTAACCCCCTCGGCTATGACCCGACTCTTCGCCCCTACAAGTACTCATTCCCGGTCGAGTTCGTTCCGGACTCGGTTGGGGCCACCACGGGCGACTTCTTCTCGGGGCGTAACAATACGAACAACCACCTGTTCGTCGACGGCGGCGAAGTCGATCAGGGTGCTCATGGATTCGGTGCCGAGTTCGTCACCCACAACGTTTCATCCACTGCTGAGGATGGAACATTCACCATCACCATTCGAGTTCTGGCCAAAGACATCGGTCAGATCATGCTCGAGACAAGCGACCAGTAAGCCTGCATCTCATGGACGGCAACGAGCTGTGCCGGCTGGTCTGCGCGGGGCACATCTTCTCTTAAGCTTGTAACCATGGCTGAATTTATCTACACCATGGTCCGTGCCCGCAAAGCGGTAGGCGACAAGGTCATCCTCGATGACGTCACGATGTCGTTCTTCCCCGGAGCCAAGATCGGTGTCGTGGGCCCGAACGGTGCCGGTAAGTCCACCATCCTCAAGATCATGGCTGGTCTCGACACCCCTTCGAACGGCGAGGCAAAGCTCAGCCCCGGCTACACCGTCGGCATTCTCATGCAGGAGCCCGAGCTTGACGAGACCAAGACCGTTCTTGAAAACGTTCAAGAGGGCGTTGGCGAAATCAAGGCCAAAATCGATCGTTTCAACGAAATTTCGGCTGCCATGGCAGATCCTGATGCTGACTTCGA
>JBDKLU010000145.1:0-5092 GCA_039795475.1 Actinomycetota bacterium
GCCTCATCACTGAGATGGTCGGAGCGCTCAAAGAAGTTACCCTGCGCAATAAGGTCACTGAGGCTGCCGCGGTTGTTCGTGAAAACCGCAAACGGTCAACTCGTGCCCGCGCCAATACGCAGTTCTTGTCGCTCGTGCCTCGCTATGTTGTCGACTCTGGAATCATCGGTGGCTTTGTTCTCGTTGCCGTGCTGAGCTTCATGCTCGACACTCCCACACACGCCATCTCGTCGGTTGCTTTGTTCGGTTTAGCCGGATTCCGACTTGCTCCGTCGATCGTGCGATTCCAAGGCATCGTTTCTCAGATTGCCGTTGCGACTCCCCACGCACAAAGCGTGCTGGACGTCATCAAGGAATCAGAAAAGAACGTCAACGAATCGAGCACCGTCGAGCAGGTTGCCCTGCCAGAACATCCCCAAACATTGACCTTCAACGATGTTGGATTCAAATACTCGGATGCCGCCCCCGAGGCTGTGAAGCATGTCAGCATGCCCATTGCGTTTGGCTCAACGGTTGCTTTCGTTGGATCCTCGGGTGCCGGTAAGTCGACCATGATCGACCTGATTCTCGGACTGATCGAACCGACAAGCGGATCGATTACGATCGATGGCACTCCCCTCTCCAACCTTCGTGATTCTTGGCGCGACCGCGTTGGCTACGTCCCCCAAGATGTCTCCCTCTTTGACGCCACCATCGCGCAAAATGTGGCACTGACCTGGACAGCGGATGTCGATCACGAACGCGTTCGAGAAGCCCTGCGCATGACGCAGATGCTTGAAACCGTCGAGTCACGCCCAGGCGGAGTCGACGCTCGCGTCGGTGAGCGCGGCCTTGCCCTCAGCGGCGGTCAACGCCAGCGCATCGGCATTGCGCGCGCTCTCTATGCAGACCCGATGGTGCTCGTCATGGACGAGGCAACGAGCGCTCTCGACACAGCCACGGAAGCAGCCGTCACGGATGCGATTCGCAACCTGCGAGGCAAAGTCACGATCATCACGGTTGCCCACCGACTGTCGACCGTGCGCGAATCAGACGTTATTTTCTTCATGAAAGACGGAACCGTTGCCGCGCACGGAACGTTCGATGAGCTTGTTGCAACTGTTCCCGACTTTGCTCACCAAGCAGCTCTGGCCGGCCTGACAGACAAGTAGTCGACCTACCGTTCGCTACTTCTGGAGATCTTTCATTCGGTCAATCTCGGCCGACTGCTCGATGGCAATTGAACGAGCGAGCTGCGTTATGGTGCCGCTTCCGGTCACTTTGAGCCGGGCATCTGCCATATCGATGGCGCCTTGGTGGTGCTGGATCATGAGACGCAAGAATTCGGATCGTGCGGCTACCCCGGAGAGCGTCGCATAGTTCGCCATGTCTGTGGTGGAGAGCATGCCGTTCATCGTGTGCTGATGAGTCGATTGTTGTTCCGGAGAGAGGCTTGATACCCACGTCTCGAGCATTTTCTGTTCGGCAGTCTGCGCCTCAACAATGCGCTGGGCGACTGCGCGCACCTGAACGTCAGTCACGCTTTTCAATGCGAGCGCGGCCAGTTCGACTCCTTGCTTGTGGTGTTCAAGCATGGCATGAGCGAACTCAACATCAGCAGGAGTTACCTGCGGAATGGCTGGTGCAGCCGTTGCTTCTCCTCCGCCTGGTGCACCAGGTGTCACGATTTTTGCGTCTGATGTTGGTGCACAGGCCACCATGCCAACGGCGATCACAACGGCCAGCGCGGTGCTGACTATGCCTTTAGTTCGCAACGGACGCCCTCCTACCGCGACGCAGACGACGGATGCGCTTGCGAATGAGCAACGCCACCAGAAGCAGAATCAGTAGCGAGCCAGAACTAATTGCCACGATGAGTGCCACGGGCGGAGCGCTCGATACAACAAGGGCACCCCAAGCCATAGCCGTTGGCGTCAAGTCCGCGCGGGCGACCAGGTCATACGTGCCGGCTTTGAGATCCGCAGGTAGCGTAACCTTCACTTCTGCCAAGCCACCGGCTTCGTCAGCTATCGCAGTGGAAAGCGGTTTGCTCGAGCCAAGCATCCAGATGTCAACGTGGTCACCCGGGGTAAACGAGCCAGCAGCTGTCGAGACCGAAAGCGTTCGAGACTCCACATCGTCAGCGGTTGCCGACGCAAACTCCGTGCGAGAAAGTTCAAGCTTGGCAAGCTTTGACCGATCAGCAGGAAGCGTGGGTTCTTTCTTCCAGACCCAGGCATAGGTGGGCTGATTTTGAGGGTTCAGCGTTGTCGACGCGTATCGATCCGCGTCTGCAAACTCGTTGCCATTGAGCTTGAATACGTCGAAGCCGCCCCACATGTCACTCGCATAGATGTGACCGTTGTAGTAATAGGCAGACCAGATACCAGCAGTGAATTCGTGGCGGGATTCGTACGCCGGCCACTCGGCGTACCCGATCTCTTTGGGTTTAGAAGTATCGGTCATATCGATGAGCGAAATGCCACCTTCGTACCAGGCCTGAACCATAAACTGCTTGCCCTCAACCGGGACGACATTGCCGTTGTGAGAGGTGCAACGCTTGCTATCGGACTGTGCACGAGGAATTTTGTAATACCCGGTCAGGGTGAGATTCTTGCCCTCAACCGAATAGATGGCATCGGCCCCGCGCTTGGAGCTTGTGGCCGACGAGCAAGCGTTGACCATGCCATCGCCCATCTCATCTTGGAAAATAACGTTCTTGCCATCGTTCGTGAAGATTGCCGAGTGCCAGAAGCTCATCTCTTTGTCGCGAACTTGGCTCAGAACGACAGGCTTGAGCGGGTTGCTGATGTCGAGAAAAAGCCCATCTCCGCGGCAGGCGGCAGCTGCGCGGTTACCGAACACCGTGATGTCGTGGCATCCGGTCGTCGAGCGTGTGTCTGCCTGACCTGCCACATGCTGCGAACGGTCGTAGGCATCCCGACCTTGGAACAGGTCGATTTCGCCGGCCACACGAGCATCTTTCGGCGATCCAAGTGGCACCGAGATGATTTGCAAAGGATTACGCCCGGTACAGGTCGTGCTCGCTCCACGACTGTACGCCGAGACGTAAACATAGACGAGATCGGGCTTTCCGGAAGGAACAAGAGTGTTGGTGTGCGAACCACATCGGGTCTGAACGCTCGAAACGTAGGTCGGCTTCTTCGGGTCTGAAATGTCGAAGATGCGGATGCCGTCCCAGTGCGTCGCTGTTTCTGGCACGCGCTCGGCATCACAGCGATTATTAGCCATGGTTTCGTCGACTGAGAAAATAACCAAGTTGCCTACGACTGAAACATCCCCCTGGCCACCGGCGCACTTCACAACACTGGTGAGTTCAGGCTTGCTCGGGTCAGAGATATCCCACACCGAGAAGCCATCGAAGTTGCCCTGGATCGCGTAGTCACCCGAGAACGCGAGGTCGGTATTCATGAACTCATGACTGCCACCATTGAGCAGCGGATTGTCTTGATGGGCAAGCCAAGAGAGATTCGAGGTTGTCGAGGGTTTACGTGAAGACGAAGCCGCTTGCGCAGAACTCTGAGGAGCCCAGCTCATGAGCGCGGCGAGCAACGCAAAGACGCCCAGCAGGGCGGCGCTTATTCGCAGTCTCGACACTCATTCATGGTAGCCGTGGCTACCCCGGCCTTGCCTGAACGCCCGGCTAGAATTGGGGCAAATAACGCAGGAGTGGTGTGGTGTCGCAAAGTTTCGAGCTCGACCCCGAAGTTCTGCGCACGCAAACCAACCCGCACTTTATGCAATCGGATGCGTGGGGCTCATTCAAGAACAACAGCGCCTGGACACCTGGCGTTATTCCGGCCTCCGATGCGGACATTGCAGCACGCAGTTACACGCGTGAGGCAGACGGCTTCGGCACGCTCATCCATCTCCCCCGCGTCAGTGGACTTACGGTCGACAACGTTGCCGCGTTCACTGCTGGAATAAACGCACATAAGTCGGACGCCTACGCAATAAAACTTGAGATCTATCAGCATCGCGACGAGGAGCTTCTTGAAGCACTCCTTGCCGCCGGCTGGGTTGGTGCTCGTTCGACGCAGTACCGTTACGGCGTCACGGCAGAACTCAATGAAGACCCCGAAGTTGCCCTCGCCCTGCTCAAAAAGCGTGCCCGCACAGAGGTCCGTCAAGGAATAGCCCGCGGCATCAAGACCTATCGCGCAGAATCGACGCCCGAACTCACGGACGCACTTCTCAAGATGATGGAGGCCATGGGCGAGCGTTCGCGATCCTTCATTCGCTCGAGCGAGTATCTACTCGCTTCGTGGAACACTTTCATCGAGCGCGGACAGGGCTCACTGTACTTTGCCGAGGTCGAAGACCGTATTGTCGCGGGAGCTTTCGTCATCGAGTTTGGACACAACGCTTTCTATAAGGACGCCGGCTCGTATCGCGTTGAGTCGACCTTGCCGGTTGGTCGCGCGCTTCAGTGGCACATCATCGAGGACCTCGGCAAACGCGGCTTTAAGAACTACGACCTGGGCAACATCCCCCACCCAGATGAGCCGTCAGAGTCGATGGCTGGACTGTTGACGTTCAAAACGGGATTCAGCAAAGACTTCGTCGAGTACATGCCCGCACTCGAACTGCCGCTTGGTGACAACGCTGAAGAATGGCGCCGGGTGGAGCCTGAGTTCATCAAGAACTACCGCACCACCACCGGAGACTCGTTCTACTAAATGACGCCGCGCTAGCCGATGCGAACGGTGTAACGAGCCTTCGTCGGGTAGATCTTGGCACCCTTGCCGTCGTCACCCATTCGTGCCACATACGTCGTTGACCAGCGGCGGTCACGAGTAATGACAGCGTTGATAACGAGTCGGTTTCCTGCGTTGTAGAAGGCCAAAACATCCTTATTTGCAGTACACAAAGTTTTGGTCGTGAATGTCTTGGTCTTGTACGCCAGACGGTCAGTCTTCTTCATTTTGGTCAGCTGACCGAACTTGATTGTGCACACCTGAGTTTTGGCGGTAACCACGTTCTTGATCTTCACCGTGTACGGAATTGTGTATACGACCGTGATTGGCCCGGTGTAGCCACCTCGAGCACTCGGGTTGAGGGTGATTTTGGTCTTAGACGCGACAATCTTTGC
>JBDKLU010000146.1:0-15021 GCA_039795475.1 Actinomycetota bacterium
GTGTTCGCCCAACCGACCTGCACCGCCCCTTCATTGATGAGCTCACTCGCCCGAACCCAGATGATCCCACCGGTCAGTCCACGATGCGTCGCATCACGGATGTGCTCGACGTGTGGTTCGACTCAGGATCAATGCCGTTCGCGCAGGTGCACTATCCGTTTGAAAACCAGGAATGGTTCGACAGCCACAGCCCATCTGACTTCATCGTCGAGCTTGGGTGCTGCTTTGGCAGCGGCCCGAGTGGATGTGCTGGACATCAAATCTCCTTTGTCACGCCCTCGTGAGAACTTCAGTATTAGGGAGAATCCTGGTGCGGGCAAGTACTGCCCGCACCAGGATTCTTTGTCTAGCTCGCTAGGGAACTAGCCGACCAAATTAGTTGGTGGGCTTGTTCTTGTCGTAGAACGCCTTGAGGGTGTCTACGTATGCCTGAGCGTTGCCGTCCGAGAGGAGCTTCTGACCAGCAGCAAGCTGTACCTCGTAGTAGCCAGGAACGGGCCAGTCGGGGTACATTCCGAGGCCGTCTGCCTTTACGATCTCAGCGAAGACGGTGTACGACTTGACGGTCGTCTTGTTCGTCAGAGCGGAGACGTCAGCTGCGAGCGGAAGACCGCCGTTCTCACCGAGCATGTTCTGGTACTTCTTGCTGAGGATCATGTTGATGAACTCAGCAGCGAGGTCCTTGTTCTTGGACTTCGAGGGGATAACCAGGAGGTTACCGGCCGAACCAACCGACTGTCCGCCAGTTGCAGGCATCTGGAACTTCTCCCAGTTGAACTTTGCCTTGTCAGCCATGCCCTGGTCGAGCCAGGTACCACCGAAGATCATCGGGCAGGTTGCGCCCTTCTGGAATTCGGCAACAGCGTTGTCAGCGGAGATACCGGCAACGTTCTTGGGGAAGTAGCCAGCCTTCAGCCAGTTGCTGATGGTGGTTGCACCCTTGGTCCACTCGTTTGCCCAGTCAATGGGGTTCTCGAAGAACTGGTAGTTCTTCACGAAGGTCTGTCCGGTGTCTGCGTTAGCAAGGGTCAGGCCGTAAGCGAGGTGAACGTTCTGGTAGTCCTTACCACCGATGCATTGGGTGAGACCCTTTGCCTTCATAGCAGCGAGGAGGGTCTCGAGCTCAGCAGCGGACTTAGGAGCGGTCCAGCCGTTAGCGTCGAAAACGTCCTTGTTGTAGAACCACGAAGCGTACTCACCGTAGGTGGATACACCGTAGAGGTCACCCTTACCCATGAGGCCATCGGTGTAACGACCGTAGAGGAGAGCCGACTCAGGAAGAATCTCGTTCCACTTGTACTTGGCCGAGTAGTCGTTGAGGTTGGTCAGAAGGCCAGCTGCCGAGGCGGAACCTGCGGTTGCGTTACCCTTGTTCCACTCAGCGAGGTCGGGAGCCTTGTCGGAGTCGAGGATTGCGTTACCCGACTTCTGGATCTGGTCCCAGGTCTTGAGTTCGAACTTGACCTTAACGTTGGGGTGTGCCGCTGCGAGCTCGTCGAGGGCTGCCTTCCACGTCGTTGCCATAGCGGTGTCCTTCTCGTACCACCAGACATTGAACGTGTCACTGCCACCGGCGGAACAAGCCGTGAGGCCACCGAGTGCGAGAGCGCTAGCAGCTGCGATTGCAGCTACCTGGATCCCACGCTTTACCGTGTGCTTCATTTAGTTACCTTTCTCATTGGCGACGGAGTTGTCGCGCAACTTCATTGGTGCTTCAAGGTGTATTTCGCGAATCTGTCGACGCGCGTCGATACAAGTGATAAATCTAGTGTGGTTTCACCCTCACGTGCAAGCAGGTTTTGGTTGCGTGTCGCAATCGTGACCATTTCGTAACCCGGAATATACGATTTGGCGAATTAGCGTGCTACGGCAGTGCTTCCGCGGTTAGTAAAGACAGCATCACCCAAGAAGTGGCGCGGCTGAGTATTCGCGCCGCTGAGCTGATCTGCCAAGAAGTTAGCTGCCGTCGATGCCAGCAACGCGCTATCGACCCCGACGGAGGTTTGCGGAGGAAACGCGCTCTCGGCCGCTTCGGCAGAAATACCGAGTTGAAGAATCGAGAAATCTTCTGGGATTCGAAGACCGTGGGCAAAGATCGTTTCGATTGCTCCAATGACGGCTGGCTGGTTGAAACCGATTAATGCCGTAGGGCGATTCGGTGAATCCAGCATGGCCTCCATCGACTCGCGTCCGGCACGAATAGTCGGCATGACACGTTCGATATCGAGGTGAACGCCGAGACGCTCGGCAGCAGTAACCAAGTCACGCTCCGTGCGAACGACGGGACCGTATCCAGCGGTGAACATGTCTTCGGTCAGACCAATGACCGCGATGGAGGTGTGCCCCAAACCCACGAGGTGCTCGAGCGCCATCGGGCCCCACTGACTGAAGTCGGCGTCGACCCACGAGAACTCATCTTCGATGTCGGTGCGACCAATCAGCGTGAAAGGCGTACGAGTTGCCTGCAAGATCGGGATGCGCGGATCTTGCCTGCGCACCTCCATCAAGATCACACCATCGATCAACCCTTGCGACACAATGCGCTGGAGCGACTCCACATCTTCAATGGGGTTCGGCCACATGAGTAATTGGTAACCGGCACGAGAGAGAACGTCCGTCGCCGCCTGAACGTACTCGAAGTCAGAAGATTCAAAACCACGCTCCCCCACCGGGAACGAAAGAGCGATGAGACCGGATCGTCGACTTGCCAACCCCTGCGCCATGGCGTTCGGCATGTAATTGAGTTCGGCAATCGCATCCATGATGCGTTGACGAGTCTCTGCAGAGATTGAACGCTCACCGGTTAGCGCATAGGTGACTGTGCTCGTCGAAACGCCAGCAGCGCGCGCGACATCTGCGCGCGTGGCTTTGCGTTTGTTCGGGGTCATCACGAATCACAGATTAGAACACCGAATCGGCGAAACGTGCGAGCCCGCAGCGTTATGTTCGTTGAATGACAATTTCACGTGAGCAGGATTGGCTATGGGATTCCTGGTACGCGCAAACTGCTGACGGTTACCACGCGTTCCATTTGAGCGCGCCTAAATCTCTCGGCAACCCAGACCTTCGTCACGTGAATGCGCGCGTTGGGCACTCATTTTCCCGAGACCTCATCACATGGGATTCCTTGCCCGATGCCTTGCTGCCGAGCCCTAGAGAAGCATTTGATGACCTTGCTACATGGACGGGCAGCGTGATCGAACACGATGGCGTGTGGCACATGTTTTATACCGGCATAGACAAGCGCAGTGGTGGAGCCATCCAGCGAATCGGCCACGCAATATCTCGTGATCTGGTGATGTGGGAGCGCGTCAGCGACGAGCCAATTCTGCAGGCCGAGGCTCGCTGGTACTCGACGATGACCGCGGGTGAACCAGATGAACCATTCCGCGACCCCTGGATTTTCTGGCACGAAGACCAGTGGCACATGCTCGTCACGGCCAAGCACGCCTCGGATGCGCACGACGGCAGCGGCCACGCGACGATGGCCCACGCAACCTCACCTGATCTTTACGAGTGGACGCTTCATGAGCCTTTGATTCACAACAGTGGCTTTCGCCAGCTCGAGGTGTTCCAGGTGATCGAGATTGATGGCCAATGGCACGTGGTCTTTTGTTGCGGTCCAGCAGACGTAAATCGCCCCGGGGTTGAACCGGCATACGCCACATACATGTCGCCTGCAGATAGTCCGCTTGGACCATTCGATCTCGATCGAGCCGTACCGCTCGCTGGTGGCGGAACCTATGCCGGGAGAATTGTGACCGCACCCGATGGCACACCGAAGTTGATGGGGTTCATCGACACGGGCCTGCCCGGTGGGTTCACCGGAGTCATTGGTGACCCTGTTTCGACTACGCCTCGATAACGAGCGGAACGATCATCGGGCGACGACGGTAGCCCTTGTTGACCCACTGCCCCACCGTGCGACGAACGACCTGCGAGAGGGCGTGCGAGTCGCGAACACCGTTGTGTGCAGCATCCGCGAGCGCGGCTGCGATGTCAGGTTTGATCTCGTCGAACACTGAGTCGTCTTCGGCGAAGCCCTTGGCGTGGATCTCGGGCCCGACGATGATGCGGCCGGTCGCGGCATCCACGACGACAATGATCGAGATGAAGCCTTCCTCGGCGAGGATGCGGCGGTCTTTGAGGTCGTTGTCAGTGACCTGACCGACCGCGGCGCCATCGACGTAAACAAATCCGAGGTCGAGCTGGCCGACAATCTTGGCAACGCCGTCTTTGAGGTCGACCACGGTTCCGTCATCGGCTAAAACGGTGTTCTCGCGCTTAACGCCCGTCTCCATTGCGAGCTTGGCGTTGGCAAACAGGTGACGGTACTCACCGTGCACAGGCATGACGTTCTTGGGCTTGAGAATGTTGTAGCAGTAGAGCAACTCCCCCGCTGCTGCGTGACCAGAAACGTGCACTTTGGCATTTCCCTTGTGCACGACGTTGGCGCCGAGCTTGGTCAGGCCGTCAATGACCCGATAGACCGCGTTCTCGTTGCCGGGAATCAAACTCGAGGCAAGGATGACCGTGTCGCCAGCACCGATCTCAATCTGGTGCTCGAGGTTGGCCATACGCGCAAGAACAGCCATGGGTTCACCCTGTGAGCCGGTCGACATGTAGACCACCTGGTCATCAGGAAGATCGACTGCCTTCTTGTAATCGATGAGCAGACCATCCGGCACATTGAGATAGCCCATGTCTGCAGCGATGCCCATGTTGCGAACCATCGAACGACCGAGCAGGGCAACGCGGCGGCCGTTTGCTGCAGCCGCATCGAGAACCTGCTGAACGCGGTGAACATGCGAGGAGAAGCTCGCCACGATCACGCGACGCTTCGAGCGGTGAATCACGCTTTCAAGTACCGGCCCGATGTCTTTCTCCAGAGGCGTGAAACCGGGAACATCAGCGTTTGTCGAGTCTGGAAGGAAGAGGTCAATTCCCTCCTCGCCGAGACGAGCGAACGCGCGCAAGTCGGTGATGCGCCCATCCAGGGGCAACTGGTCCATCTTGAAGTCACCGGTGTGCAGCACCAGGCCAGCCTCGGTGCGAATAGCGACGGCGAGGGCATCCGGAATCGAGTGGTTGACCGCGATGAATTCGAGATCGAACGGACCGAACTGCTCGCGCTGACCCTCTTTTACGGTGAACGTGTATGGCTGGATGCGGTGCTCTTTGAGCTTGGCTTCGGTGAGCGCGAGGGTGAGCGCGGAGCCAACCAGCGGGATGTCCTGGCGAAGGCGCAACAGGTAAGGAACCGCACCGATGTGGTCTTCGTGACCGTGGGTGAGCACGACAGCGAGCACGTCATCAAGGCGATCCTTGATCGGGCTGAAATCGGGCAGAATCAGGTCGACGCCGGGCTGGGTCTCTTCGGGAAAGAGCACACCACAGTCGACGACAAGCAGCTTGCCGTTGATCTCGTAGACGGCCATGTTGCGGCCGACTTCGCCGAGACCGCCGAGCGGGATGATACGAAGGGTTCCCGCTTCAAGTGCAGGCGGGTCATAAATGTCGTTGGGCAATGGTCCTCATTGGGATTTTCAGAGTGCCCGTGAATTGCTAGCGGGTTGTGCCGGCAATCTTCGGGAGGGCACCGCCGGCCGCAGCATTACGGTCGGGACGGAAGTTGGAGAAATCAACACCGGGGATGTCGCGCACGAGAGCAATCTCGTCTTCGATCATCGCGGCTTCCCACTCTTCAGGTCCGACCAGGGGCAGACGTACGCGAGGGGTTGAGATGCGACCGAGACCGTTGAGCACGTATTTGGCGGCAACGGTTCCGGGAACATGGGTCATGATGGCGCGCACCAGCGGCTCGAGCTTTTTGTGCTGCTCGGTTGCTGTGTGCAGGTCGCCACGGTTTACTGCGTCAATCATGACGCGGTACGGAGCCGGTGCAACGTTTGCGGTTACACCGATGAGACCGACCGCTCCAATGGAGAGGTGCGGAAGAACGTTGGCGTCATCGCCCGAGAAGTACATCAGGTCTGTCTGGTTGATGACACGGCTGACCTCGCTGAAGTCACCCTTGGCATCTTTGACAGCAAGGATGTTCGGGTGCTTGGCCAAGCGAAGGAAGGTCTCGTACTTGACCGGAATGCCCGAACGACCGGGGATGTCATAAATGATGACGGGCAAGTCACTGGCGTCAGCGACCATGCGGAAGTGAGTCAGCACACCCGCCTGGGTGGGCTTGTTGTAGTACGGCGTGACGATCATGATTGCGTCGGCGCCGGCCTTCTCGCTCTTCTTGACGAGCTCGATGGCGTGTGCGGTTTCGTTCGACGGACCGCCCATTATGATCTTGGCGCGACCGCCGGCAACCTTCTTGGCGACCTCAACCAGCTTGACCTTTTCAGCATCCGTCAGGGTGCTGGTCTCACCGGTGGTGCCGGTGACAACGATGCCGTCAGCACCGTTGTTGATGAGGTCGTCGATTAGTCGCTCGACATCGTCCCATGCGACTTCGCCGTCGGCGTTCATGGGCGTGACAAGAGCGACCAGAACTTGGCCAAACGGGTTTTCGCGCGTACTCACCCGTTCAGGTTACCGGAAATGGGGTGTTAGCCGCGCCCGAGCATGTTCTTGAGGGTCTCGAGCTCTTCCGCAGTAGGAGCGCTCTTGGCGCCTCCCCCACCCAGGCCAAAGCCAGAGCCGCCAGAGGAACCACCCGTCGAACCGCCAGCGGCGAGCGCTGCATTTTCGGCGGCGCGCTTTGCCGGGTTGCCGGACTTGGAGCCCTTTTTCTTGTTGTTTGACTTGCCCTTGCCGCCACCGTGACTCATGGCTTGCATGCCCTGCATGCCGGGCATGTTCGGAACACCACCCTTGGCCATGGTCTTCATCATCTTGGCGGCCTGCTCAAAACGGTTCACGAGAGCGTTGACGTCGGTAACGGTCATTCCCGAACCCTTTGCGATGCGCAGGCGACGAGATCCGTTGAGAAGTTTGGTGTTTCGACGCTCAGCAGGAGTCATCGACTGGATGATGGCCTCGGTGCGTGAGAGCTCCTTGTCATCAAGATTGTCGAGCTGGTCCTTCATCTTGTTGGCGCCTGGCAGCATGCCCATAAGACCCTTGAGCGAGCCCATCTTCTTAATCTGCTGCATCTGGTCGAGGAAGTCCTCGAGAGTGAAGCTGTCAGTGGCGAACTTCTCGGCAGCCTTTGCTGCCTCGTTCTCATCGAAGACGGACTGAGCCTGCTCAATCAGGGTGAGGATGTCACCGAGGTCAAGGATGCGGCTGGCCATACGGTCGGGGTAGAACGGCTCGAAGTCGTCGAGGGTTTCACCCGTTGAAGCGAAAAGAATCGGGCGTTCAGTGACCGAGGTAACCGAGAGTGCAGCACCACCGCGGGCGTCGCCGTCGAGCTTGGTCAAAACAACACCGGTGAAGTCGACACCCTCTTGGAAAGCCTTCGCGGTGTTGACCGCGTCTTGACCGATCATCGCGTCAATGACGAACAACACCTCATCGGGGCTCGTGGCTTTACGAATGTCGGCTGCCTGCTTCATCAGCTCGGCATCCACACCCAAACGACCGGCGGTATCGATGATGACAACGTCGTACTGCTTGCTGGTGGCGTGCTTGATGGAGTCTTTTGCCACCTTGACCGGGTCGCCGACACCGTTGCCAGGCTCAGGCGAGTAGATCGCTACGCCAGCCTGTGCCGCGACAACTTCGAGCTGGGTGACAGCATTGGGGCGTTGAAGGTCACAGGCAACAAGAAGTGGGGTGTGCTTCTCTTTGGCGAGCCACTTTGCGAGCTTTCCGGCGAGGGTGGTCTTACCGGCACCTTGCAAACCAGCGAGCATGATGACCGTCGGCGGCTTCTTCGCAAACTCGAGACGGCGCTGAGCGCCACCCAGAATGGCAACGAGCTCTTCGTTCACGATTTGAACGACCTGCTGCGCGGGGTTCAGAGCCTTATTGACATCATCACTCAGTGCGCGTTCACGAACCTTGCCGGTGAACTCTTTGACAACATCCAACGACACATCGGCGTCGAGCAGAGCGCGACGAATCTCGCGAACGGTTCCGTCCACATCAGCGGGCGAAAGCTTGCCCTTGCTGCGCAGGTTTTTGAGGGCGTCTGTAAGACGCGACGAGAGATCTCCGAAGGTTGCCATAGCCCGTCTAGCCTAACGAATCAGAATGCGCGGGCGGTGCTACTCAACGAGCTGGGCGGCAAATGCGACCGGGCTGAAACCCTGCAGGTCGTCAATGCCTTCACCACTACCGACGAGTTTGACCGGGATGCCCGTGCGCTCCTGCACGGCCAAAACAAAGCCACCCTTGGCAGAGCCGTCTAGCTTGGTCAGTACGAGACCGGTGACACCAGCGTGCTCAAGGAAAGCTTCAGCCTGCATCAGACCGTTCTGACCCGTTGTGGCATCAAGAACGAGAAGGACCTCGCTGACCGGAGCCTGTTTTTCGATGACACGGCGAATCTTGGAGAGCTCATCCATCAGTCCGCCTTTTGTGTGCAAGCGTCCAGCCGTGTCGATGATGACGATTTCGGTGCCGTTGTTCTTGGCCCACTCGACGGTTTGATACGCGACCGAGGACGGGTCTTGACCCTCCTGCTGCGGGCGCACAATGTCGACACCGGCGCGCTCTGCCCAGGTGGCAACCTGGTCAACAGCAGCTGCACGGAATGTGTCTGCAGCGCCGATAACGACCGAGCGGCCTGCGTTTTTGATGAAGCGAGCGAGCTTGCCAATCGTGGTGGTCTTGCCAACACCGTTGACACCGACAACCAGAACGACCGCGGGACGCTCGCTGAGCTTGAGCGTGGAATCAAACTTGGAGAGGCGCTCCTCGAGAGCTTCTCGGAGCATGCGAACAAAGTCGTCTGCGTCGATAGACGGGTACTTCGCAACGTTGGCGCGCATCGTTTCGATGAGGTCTTCGGTGATAGCCGGTCCGAAGTCTGCGCCGAGCAGAGTCGCCTCGAGATCATCCCAGGTGTCTTCGTCGATGCTGATCGCGCGGGAAACCTTGACGGCCGGAGCCTTGACCGCGGGAGTTTTGCCGGCAGGGGCTTTCGCTGGCTTCTCCGCTTTGGCGGGTTTTTCCGGTGTGGATTCTTTGACAGGCACAACCGGCTCTGGCTCTGGCTCTGGCTCTGGCTCGGGTTCAGGTTCCGGCTCAGGCTCAGGGGTGGTTTCGACAAGCTCAACCACTTCGACTGGCTCAGCGACCGGCTCAACCACCTTCTCCGGTTCGACAACCTCAGGTGCTTCTTCGACTACTTCTTCGGGCTCGACGGTTTCAGAACCGCGACCGAACAGAGACTTCAGCTTGGCGCCGAGGCCCCAACCCTTTTTCTCAGCCATTAGTTGTTCGCCTCAGTGGTTTCAACGGGCTCAACCACCTTGTCGGACTCAGCGGCCTTGTCGTCGGTCGGCTGAACTCGCTGACCAACAACGGCAGAAACACCGTCCTGGCGCATCGAAACACCGTACAGAGCATCCGCGATTTCCATGGTGCGTTTCTGGTGCGTAATAACGATGAGCTGAGACGACTCCCGCAGATCTTGGAAGATCGTGAGCAGACGACCGAGGTTGGCATCGTCGAGAGCTGCCTCGACCTCGTCCATGATGTAGAAGGGCGAAGGGCGCGCCTTGAAGATTGCGATGAGCAAACAAACTGCAGCAAGCGAGCGCTCACCACCCGAGAGCAGCGATAGTCGTTCAATCTTCTTACCGGCAGGCTTGACGGAAACCTCAATACCCGTGGTGAGCAGGTCGTCGGGATTGGTCAATGCGAGGTAGCCAGAACCGCCCGGGAACAGAATCGGCAGCACCTTCTCGAAGGCGGCTTTGGTGTCTTCGAACGCTGATTCGAACACGGTCTGCATGGTGGCATCCACGTCTTCAATGATCGAGAGCAGGTCTTTCTTGGTGTTGTTCAAGTCGGCGAGCTGCTCGGTCAAGAATGCATGACGCTGCTCGAGGGCTGCGAACTCTTCGAGAGCGAGAGGGTTTACGCGACCAAGCTGAGTGATCTTGCGCTCGGCCTTTTCGAGTCGAACCTGCTGTTCGGCGCGAACGAACGGGATGGGGTCACCGTCGGCAACAGGAATCATCTGCTCGGGGCCGTACTCGGCAATCAGAACATCTTCGACGAGACCGAGTTCGCCGCCAGCACGCTCGAGCAGAGTCGACAACTGAAGCTTCTTTTCGTAAATCTGAAGTTCAAGACCGTGCACGTTCTCGGTGATCGAGTGCAGGCGCTCGCGAAGGCTGGACTCTTCTGTGCGCAGCTGGTTGAGCTCGGCATTTGCTGCCTGACGCTCTGCCTCGCGCTGAGCGAGTAAGAGACGAGCCTCGGAAACCGAGCGGTCAATCGAGTCGAGAACTGGTGGGATGTCGTCAGCGACAGCCTGTGCAGCATCAATCTGTCGACGACGAATGACAATACGGCGAGCAGCCTCTTCGGCAGCTTGACGGTCGGCATCCAGCTGCGAGCGAAGCGACTCAACGCGCATTTCTTCGGCACGAACGCGCTCGCGTGCGGTTTCGAGATCGAGGCGGGCCTGAACTTCTGCTTCACGCTGAGCTTCGAGGGTGCCAAACATTTCTTCACGAGCAGAAGCATCGAGAACAGGGCGTTCGATCGCTTCGAGAGCGGTCAAAGCCACGGTCGTGGTCTCGAGTTCAGCAGCCGCTCCAGCAACGCGCTCGGCAGCCAGCTCAAGAGCGGCCTGGATGCGCTCGCACTCAGCAACCGCTGATTCCGACTGAGCGCGGGCACGGTTGTGGGCTTCCGAACGAGCAGCAAGCTGAGCGTCGAATGCACGCAGTGCGGTCAATGCAGCGCTCGAGCGTTCCTTTGAAACCTCAGAAACCGCGCGCTGTTCGGCGAGCGCAAAGCGTGCCTTGTCACTGTCGGCAACAACCTGGTCGAGTCGAGCTTGTGCGGCATCGCGCTCGGCGACGAGTTCGATACGGCTACGCTTTGCTCCGCTGCCTCCGCGCAGAACGTAGCGAGTAAGAACGTCTCCACCCTTGGTGATGATGGTGACATCACTGTCGAGTTTGGCATAGGTCGACTTCCACGCTGCCTGCGCCGATTCGATGTCGTCGGCGACCACGGTTTCTGCGAGCAGGGCGAGCAGTCCGGCGGGTGCCTTGACGACGTTTATTGCAGGGACCACGCCCGCAGCAGCCGGCGGGGCAGAAATCTTTTTGGATGCGTCAGCCACGATGATCTCGACACGGCCAAGTTCGTCGCGGCTTGCGTTGGCGAGGGCGCTGGCAGCGGCATCCATGTTCTCGGCCAAGACTGCGTCTGCGAGGGATCCCAGGGCAGCCGCAATCGCTGCCTCATAGCCAGAATCGACGGTGACGTGCTCGGCAACGAGACCACGAATACCGGAAAGCTTTGCTGCAACCAGAGCAGCAGATCCGTCTTTTTGGTCGAGTGCCATCGAGAGAGCACCGGTGCGCGCAGAAAGCGCATCGCGCTCACGCTCGAGGGTGTGGAGTTCGTCACGCAGACGGTCCATCTCGGCGTCAGCAGCTTCAGCTGCCAACTGGGCGGCTTCGTAGGCAGCGTTCAAACCAGACTGGTCTTCTTCGGTTGACTCCGACTCTGCCTCGACTGTTGCGAGAGTTGCTGCAGCAGTGTCTCGACGCTCGATAGCTGCCTCGAGAGCTGCCTGTTGACGGCTGACTTCGCCCTCAACGGCAGTGAGAGTTGAGCGTGCCGACTCGACCTGACCGCGAGCAGAAGCGAGATCAAGGTCGTGCTGCGAAACAAGTGCGCTCTGAGCCGCAATCTGCTCGTCAATTTCATCAAGCTTGGCGCGAGCTTCGACGGTGAGAACCTGTGCTTGCTGCCAAGCCGCTTCTGCGGTGACAACGGCGGCACGCAAGAGTTCAACCTCTGCCTCGCCCGCATCGATCATCGCCTGCGAAACACCGGAACCCAGCGGCGAAAGCTCGCTGTCAGAACCGAGCAATGCAAGACGCTGGTTGGCAAGGGTGAACAAACCGCGCAGGCGCTCTTGAACTGACTCAAGGGCAAAGACAGTGGCACGGGCAGCCTCAACCTCAGTGACTGACTGGCCAGCCTCGAGGTGACGAACGCGAAGCGTTGTGCGCTCGAGCTGCTCCTGCAAAACGATGCGCTCGGTGTGGCGCTCGGCCTCACTCTTGTTGTGGGCATCCAGCGCGGTACGCAGTGTCACAACATCATCAGCGAGGATGCGCGCACGAGCGTCGCGAACCTCAGCCTGAATTCCCTGAGCTTCACGAGCAATCTCAGCCTGAGCTCCGAGTGGTTTGAGCTGGCGACGGACTTCACCGGCAAGGTCACTCAGACGAGTGAGGTTTGCCTCCATGGCATCGAGCTTGCGAACCGTCTTTTCTTTACGACGACGGTGCTTGAGAATTCCGGCGGCTTCTTCAATGAAACCGCGGCGGTCTTCAGGGCTTGCCTGCAACACGTTGTCGAGTCGACCTTGACCGACGATGACGTGCATCTCTTTACCGAGACCGGAGTCACTGAGCAGTTCTTGAACGTCGAGCAGACGGCACTGTTCACCGTTGATCGCGTACTCACTCTGACCGTTGCGAAAGAGCGTGCGGCTGATTGTGACTTCGGTGTACTCGATCGGGAGAGCGCCATCCGTGTTGTCAATCGTGAGCTGAACCTCGGCGCGACCGAGCGGACCACGAGTAGAAGTACCCGCAAAGATGACGTCTTCCATCTTGCCGCCACGCAGGGTCTTGGCACCCTGCTCACCCATTACCCAGGCGAGAGCGTCGACGACGTTGGATTTACCTGAGCCGTTCGGACCAACAACACAGGTCACACCGGGCTCGAAGGCGAATGTGGTGGGTTGCGCAAACGACTTGAAGCCTTTCAGCGTCAAGCTTTTTAGATACACGTCGGTGGCTCCCCGGTCAGCAGTGCGATGGCACTTCAGACAAATTTAGTGGATGCCGGACCAGAACGTGTTCAGTGCTCCAGCCGTAACCTGCGGGAAGTCAACAACGCACAGGTGGCGACCACCCTCGACGACGAAAAGCTTGGCGTTGGGAAGGCCCGTCATGAGCTCTCGGATTTGGTCGGCGCTGATGCTCGGGTCGTGATCACCGGCAATCACGAGGGTGGGAACACTCACGTTTTTCAGGTCGTCACGAACATCGTATGCACCCAGCGCCTCGCAGCATTTCGCGTACGAATCGGCGTCGGTGTCGGAGAGAATCTCCATCAACGTATCGAGCCACATCGGATCGTCAGAGATAAATGTCGGCGAGAACCAGCGCTCGGGAAGCCCCGGGATGATCGCGCTCGTACCCTTTTCGCGAACCATGGCAGCACGATCCGCCCACGACTCAATGGTGCCGAGTTTGGCCGCCGAGCACATGACGGCAACTGACGAAACACGGTCCGGGTGGCGCAGAGCCAGCTCGAGAGCGATGGCACCCGAGATGCTTACACCGGCATAGTCGAAGGTGACGACACCAAGTTTGTCGGCGAGGTCGACGAGAGCATCCGCAATGTCTGCCAAGGTGAACGAATCGTGTGCAGGTGCGCTGTCACCGTGGCCAGGAAGGTCCCACGTCACGGGCTGCACGCCCTCTGCCAAGAACGGCAGTGCGCGAGCCCACATCAGTGATGCGCTTCCAAGCGATGAACCCAAGAAGACCGTGCGCAGGCTGGGGTCAAAATCTTCGGGCAGGCGGTACGCCAGTTCGAGTGCCATGTTTAGTGGTCGTTCTCGAGCTCGTGACGAATGGATTCGGCGGCCGACTGCAACACCTCGACGAGACGGTTGATGTCCATGTGAGTCAGGTGCGCGACAACACCGACGGCAGCGACAGCGCGCCCACCGCGAAGAATCGGAACAGCAACTGAACCGTTACCGGCGGTGCTCTCCTGACGAGCAACGGCATAACCGCGCTCGCGGGTGTCGTCGAGCTCTTTCTTGAGCTTGACCGGGTCGACGATCGAGTACGGAGTGGTGCGCTCGAGCGGGCGGCTCAGATACTTTTCGATGGCTTCTGGCGTCTGCCATGCGAGCAAGACTTTGCCCACACCTGTGGTGTGCAATGGCAGGTGACCGCCAGCGCGAGCACCCGTGTGTACGGAACGCTCACCACCAATGCGGTCAACGTAGAGCGCCTGACCGCGGTCAAGAACAGCGAGCGTGATGTTTTCGCCTGTCTCTTCGTAGAGACGCGCGAGCGTAGGAAGTGCACGGTGACGAAGCTGGTCGCTCACCGGCGCGAGCTGACCAATCGACCACACACGAGTACCGATGCGGTATTTGCGGTCTGAGCCGCGAACAAGGAATCCGCCCGTGACTAGTTCGGCGACAACACGGTGCGTGCTGGACATCGGAAGGAGCGATTTCTTCGAGATTTCAGAGAGCGTGAGCGCGCGACGACGCTCGTTAAAGCATCCGAGTACTGCAATTGCTCGACCGATCGACGAAATGGGTGCGCCGGCGGTTGTGCGAGCTGGACTCATGAAATAGACCCTTCATTGGCCCCAGAAAGAGGTTCCGATGACCGGGAGACTACCCTGCCGGTGAACGGAAACCAAAGTCCGAACTTTCACGCCATGAAAATCAGGCTAAGCAGGTGTGACGTTGAACGCTTCTGCCAAGTGAAGGATTTTTTCGGCGCGGCCGAGGCGCGGCAAGTCTGATCCATCGCGCACGACACGGCCTCGAGATTCGAAGTCGGCAAGGAAATCTTGAGCCCACGCAACGTCTGAACGCGTTGGGCTGATTGCCTCGTTGATAACCGAAATCTGGTCAAGGTCGAGGCACAATTTTCCGGTCATTCCGAGGGCTACAGCCAGCTCAGACTTCTCACGGAGGATGGGGTGACTGCTGCCCACGGTGGGTCCGTCTATCGGACCCGGCAGATCACCGATACGGCTGGCCACGACGAGTCGCGAACGCGGATAGGCCATCGCGAGGTCGTCGACGCTTGTGCCGGTGTCGCGGCGGTAGTCACCACTGCCGAAAGCCAGGCGGAAAGCACCGCGAGC
>JBDKLU010000147.1:0-23407 GCA_039795475.1 Actinomycetota bacterium
AACCGATGTACTTGTTGAGCGGAGTCACGATCGATGGGCTCATGCCAGCGAGTGCCTCAGCGCGCTTGGTGTTCGCGACCAGACCATCAACGGTCTTCTCAGCGAGTACGCGGCTCGACGCAGCAAGAAGACGAATCGACTCGAGCAGCGAGTTAGCCATAACGGGAATCTGCACGTTCAGTTCGAACGAACCGGATGCGCCAGCCCACGCGATTGCGGCGTCGTTTCCGATGACGCGCGAGCAGACCATGAGCACTGCCTCGGGAATAACCGGGTTGACCTTGCCGGGCATGATCGACGAGCCGGGCTGCAGGTCGGGGATGTGAATCTCGGCGAGACCTGTGTTGGGGCCTGAACCCATCCAGCGAATGTCGTTGTTGATCTTGGTGTACGAAACAGCGATGCCACGCAGAACACCGGATGCCTCAACGAGTCCGTCGCGGTTTGCCTGTGCTTCGAAGTGGTCGCGTGCTTCGGTGATAGGGAGCTTGGTCTCTTTGGCCAGCATCTTGATGACCAGCTGAGGGAAGCCCTTGGGGGTGTTGATTCCGGTGCCGGTTGCGGTGCCACCGAGGGGAACCTCAGCTACGCGAGGAAGCGATGCCTTGATGCGCTCGATGCCGAGGCGAACCTGGGCAGCGTATCCGCCGAATTCTTGACCGAGGGTCACAGGGGTGGCATCCATGAGGTGGGTGCGGCCGGGCTTGACCGCGGTTGCCCACTTCTTTGCCTTCTTCTCGAACGACTTAGCGAGCTTGTCCATCGAGGGGATGAGGTCGTGGATGATCGCGCTGGTGACAGCCACGTGTACCGAGGTCGGGAACACGTCGTTCGATGACTGCGAGCAGTTGACGTGGTCGTTCGGGTGAACGGGCTTCTTGAGCTTGGCCGACGCGAGCGAGGCGAGAACTTCGTTCATGTTCATGTTCGAGCTGGTGCCCGAACCGGTCTGGTACATGTCGATGGGGAACTGGTCGTCGTACTTGCCAGTTGCTACCTCGTCGGCAGCCCACGCGATGGCGGTGGCGATGCCCTTGGGCAGCACACCGAGCTGTGCGTTGGCGAGGGCGGCCGACTTCTTGATGCGCGCGAGGGCAGCGATGTGAGCGGATTCGAGGGTGGTTCCCGAAATGGGGAAGTTCTCGACGGCGCGCTGCGTCTGAGCTGCGTAGAGGGCCTTCACGGGGACGAGAACCTCGCCCATCGTGTCGTGTTCGATACGGAAACCGGCGGGTGCTTTAGCCACGGATATTCGTCCTTGAGTAGAGGTGGTGCTGGTGGTCTGTGGTGTGCGTGAGGCCTTAGATTTGCCCGACGACAACGTCGGGAATCACGTGACCATCACCGAGTCGGTAGTTGGCACCGACCACAGCAAGAGTACCGTTTGCAACGGCTTCGGTGATGACTTCACTCTGCTGCAAAAGCTCTGCGATGGTGTCTTTGAGGTGTTCTGCGCCGACCTCGTTGACGTCGACTGCTTCTGGCTCGATGCCTTGTTCTTTGGCCACGCGCTGGATAGCTGGGCGAATCGGAGCAACCATTTTGCGCACGCTTGCGGGCATGCTCGGAGCATCTGGGCTGAGTGTTGCGATAGCGCCTTGGACCGCTCCGCAGTTGTCGTGACCGAGCACCACGATGAGCGCGGCGCCCAGAACTGCAACCGCGTACTCGAGTGAACCGAGCACTGAGTCAGAGATGATCTGGCCCGCGTTGCGCACAACGAACAGGTCGCCGAGGCCTTTATCGAAGATGATTTCAGCGGAAAGACGCGAGTCTGAGCATCCGAACAGTGCAACGTCTGGTTGCTGTGCCTCGGCGAGGGCTTCGCGGTGTTCCACGTCTTGACGCGGGTGTGCCGGTGCTCCAGCGATAAAGCGCTCGTTTCCGGCGAGCATGCGGCGCCACGCTTCTGCAGGTGTTATGCGAGGTTCCATGTTTACTCCGGTAGTGCTTGTGAGACGGCGGTGGAAAGTTCAGTGAACTGAGCCGTGGGGGCGGTGCCATTCAGGATGTACGTGTCGCCTCCGGCAACCGTAACGAGGGCGTATGCAAGATTTCCGGCGCCTTCCACTGAACGGTTATCAAACTCTTGCCAAACAAGTCCGCCGATTTCGCGTGTTCCGGTCTGGCGCTTGTCTTTCAAAATGACCTTGACCCAGGTTGTGTCTGCGTCGATTCCCTGGCGGTAGCTGATGTAGTCGTTGGTTGGGGTGACAAATCCAACTCGCCACACGATCGGGCCGGCAGCACCGCCACCCGTGAGCTTCGCCTGGTTGGCTTTCCAGGTTTTAGGCATAGTCGGGATGTCGAGGCTTTCGCCAGTGGTGGCTTGTGTTTCGGCACCGATCTTGACGTAGTCGACCGCCCAGTCTGGGTTCGCGTTGGGGTGGGGAACCAAGAAGTAGATGACGACCGCGAGACCGACGGTGACGAGCAACGAGTAAACGAGGTTGTTGATCGTTTTGCGTGCCCGGTACAGACGCGACTGTTCTGCTTTGCGAGCAGCGGTCTCTTCGGGGGTTTCAGGTCGTCCGAGATCGGCGGAAATCGCCGGAGCTTTAGGTTTGCGCGAGAGAAAGGCCACGAGCTACTCGTCAGCCGCCTTTTCGGCGTTTGCGCGGGCAGCGTCGAGGCGAGCTTTAGCGCCCAAAAGCCATTCTTCGCAGCGGTTTGCAAGTGCCTCGCCACGCTCCCACAAGCTCAAAGTCTCTTCGAGGGTGGCTGTTCCCTTTTCGAGGTCGGAAACAACCTGCACGAGTTCGTTGCGAGCTTCTTCGTAGGAGAGCTTGCTGATGTCGGTAGCGGCCACGGCTTTATCCTATTTCTTTGTTTCGCCCTTGCTCACGGCGCTTACGCGACCGCCAGAAAGGGTAATGGTGAGTTCGGTTCCATCGGGGGCATCGGCGGGTGTGCGTGCTGCCTTGCCCGACGAGAGCTGGGCGATCGCGTATCCACGATCGAGGGTCGATTGGGGTGACAGTGCTCGCAATTGACCGCGAAGCGCCGAGGTTTCGGCTTGGGCATTTTCAAGCGCCCGAGTAACCAGGTCGCTCCCGCGCTGAACGTAACGGACGAGTTCATCGGCACGATCACCGATGATCCATTCGCCATTGGCAAGCGATGGGCGCGAACGAAGCTGCTCGAGTTTGTTCCACTCGTTTGTGACGAACTGGTGCGTTTGCAGTCGGATGCGCGAGACGCCCTCGCGCACTCGTGCGAGTTCTTCGTTCACATCGGGCACCACGCGCTTAGCCGCGTCGGTGGGGGTAGATGCACGCAGGTCGGCCACAAAGTCGAGCAAAGGCTGGTCGGCTTCGTGTCCGATGGCGCTGACGACCGGGGTTTTTGCTGCGGCAACCGCTCGAACAAGCGACTCGTCGCTGAACGGCAGCAGGTTCATGAAGTCGCCACCACCGCGAGCGATGATGATGACATCAACCTCGGGGTGAGCGTCGAGGTCTTTGAGGGCTGCCAACACCTCGGGCACGGTTTCGGGGCCTTGAACGTGGGTGTGACGTACTTCGAACTCCACCTGTGGCCAGCGCAGTGTGGCATTTCGAATGACATCTTTTTCGGCATCCGAATTGGCGCCCGTGATGAGGCCGATACGGTTTGGCAAGAACGGCAGGGGGGTTTTGCGCGATTCGTCGAACAAGCCCTCGCTGCGAAGTTGAGCTTTGAGGCGCTCGAGCTTCTCCATAAGATCGCCCAAGCCGACATGTTTCATCTCTTGGATCGTCAGGCGAAGCTGACCACCCTTGGGCCAAAAGTCGACCTTGACCAGGGCAACCACGCGATCGCCCGTCTTGATGTCGTCAGGGATGCGCGAAAACGCGCTCGACCAGACACCAACCGACATGCTCGTGTCTTCGTTGACATCTTTGAGCGTGCCGAAAATGCCTGACGGGCGGGGAGTCCACGCGGTGATTTCACCTTCGACCCAGACGAGCCCAAGCTGGTCGATGTAGCCCTTGAGCTTGGCGGTTAGAGAAGCCAGCGACCACGGTTCGTCGGGAGTCGTTGTCACTTGGGCCATGTGTCAAGGTTACCGCCGGGGCACTGACATCGCTCGCGTAGACTTGTGCCTGTGAGTCCCGCTATTAACCTCGGAATGCCACGCGTTGGCGGTGCCACACGTGTGTTGCCGAATCTCGAGGTTGGGCGCCCCAAGCAGGTCTTGCTGGCAGCCCCGCGCGGATACTGCGCCGGTGTTGATCGCGCTGTTATCGCTGTCGAAAAGGCGCTCGAGCGTTTTGGTGCACCGGTGTACGTACGCAAAGAGATCGTGCACAACAAGCACGTTGTCGCCACGCTTACCGACCAGGGCGCGGTTTTTGTTGACGAGGTTGATGAGGTTCCTGAGCGCGCCAACTTGGTTTTTAGCGCCCACGGAGTCTCGCCCGCCGTCACCTCGGCTGCCGATACCAGAAACCTCATGACCATCGACGCCACCTGCCCGCTGGTAACTAAGGTGCACCGTGAGGTCATCCGTTTCGCTCGCGACGACTACGAAATCTTGTTCATCGGTCACGCCGGCCACGAAGAGGTCGAAGGCACGATGGGCGAGGCGCCTGACCGTGTCACCCTCGTTGATGGCCCACACGCCGTTGCCGACATCGAGGTGAAGAATCCCGACAAGGTTGTGTGGCTTTCGCAGACCACCCTGAGCGTTGACGAAACCATGGAGACTGTGCGCCTGCTGCGCGAAAAGTTCCCCTCGCTACAAGACCCGCCCAGCGACGACATTTGCTACGCCACGCAAAACCGTCAGGTAGCGATCAAAAAAGTAGCCACGGATGCTGACCTCGTGATTGTCGTCGGTTCAGCTAACTCGTCCAACTCGGTACGCCTCGTCGAGGTCGCACTTGAATACGGTGCTCAGGCTGCGTACCGCGTGGACTTCGCCGACGAGATTCAGCCCGAATGGTTCGAGGGTGTTGCCACCGTGGGCGTGACCAGCGGCGCATCCGTGCCTGAGGGTCTTGTGCAAGAAGTTCTGCAGGTTCTGGCAACCGGCGGCTACACCGACGTCGTCGAGATCAAGACTGCTGAAGAAGACCTCATCTTCTCGCTGCCGAAAGAGCTGCGCCCCAGTCGCCAGAGCTAATTGAGCTGTGAAGCTGATTGAGCTCAGCCAGCTATTGAGCTCAGCCAGCTATTAAGCGGAAGCCTTAATGAACTCCGCGATGGCGTTCATAATCGTCGGGTCAGTGATGAGCAGAGCGACGAGTGCGATGAACGTGAGTGCGTTGGAGATGAACGCACCCAAAATCGGCACCCAAAACGCGGGTTTGCTCGCACGCAGGCGCGAAACTGCCCACCACGTGATGAGTCCGAAGTTCGCACCCTGAAGCGTCAGTAGAAGGCCACCAACGAATGTGGTGATGGCGGTGGGGGTGTAGGTGATGACCGGGAACTTTGCGCTCTGAGCGTGCAAGCTGACGAGCATCTGGTCAACGAGCTCACCCGGGTGGATGTACTCGCCAAGGCTGTTGGCAATGCTGACGACACCGAAAACCAGGAGCCCAATCGTCACAACAAGGTTGAACATACCAAGTTGGATGGGGCGACCGGGCTGCTTGCCCGGTGAGTTCTCTGGCCCCTGACCTGCAGGCGCCTGGTTTTTGGTATCGCTCACGTTTGAGTGGTTACTTGCCCGAGTGGCCGGCAGACCCGAGCTGCTGGGTCGACTGGATGACGCGAGCAGCCATTGCGGTCTCGGCGATCTTGCCCCATGCGCGGGGGTCGTAGATCTTCTTGTTGCCGACTTCGCCGTCTACCTTGAGAACGCCGTCGTAGTTCTTGAACATGGTGTCGGCAACCGAACGAGTGAACGCGTACTGGGTGTCGGTGTCGATGTTCATCTTGATGACACCGTTTGCAACGGCCTCAGCAATCTCTTCGTCGGTCGAACCCGAACCGCCGTGGAACACGAGGTCGAAGGGCTTGGGGCCGGTGCCGTACTTGGTGGCAACGGCATCCTGAAGCTCTTTGAGCAGTTCAGGCTTGAGCTTGACGTTGCCGGGCTTGTAAACACCGTGCACGTTGCCGAATGTCATCGCAGCCATGTAACGGCCGTTCTCGCCGAGACCGAGAGCCTCAACTGTTGCGATGGCGTCTTCAACTGTGGTGTACAGGTTGTCGTTGATGTCGTGGCTGACGCCGTCTTCTTCACCGCCGACAACACCAATCTCAACCTCGAGAATGGCGTTGATTGCCTTGGTGCGCTTGATCATGTCAGCGGCGATCTCAAGGTTCTCCTTGAGGGGGACAGCCGAACCGTCCCACATGTGCGACTGGAAGATGGGGTTGCGGCCGGCCTTGACCTCTTCTTCGCTCGCTGCGATCAGCGGCATGACGAAGTCGTCGAGAGCGTTCTTGGGGCAGTGGTCGGTGTGCAGAGCAACGGTGATGGGGTACGACTTGGCAACCTCGTGAGCGAACTTCGCGAATGCGAGAGCACCGGTAGCGCGTGCCTTGACGGTGTGACCAGCGAAGTAGTCAGCGCCACCCGTGGTGACCTGGATGATGCCGTCAGAACCGGCCTCGGTCAGACCCTGAAGAACAGCGTTGAGCGTCTGTGAGCTCGAAACGTTGAATGCGGGGTAAGCAAAACCCTTGGCCTTAGCCGTGTCGAGCATTGCAGCGTACTGTTCCGGTGTTGCGATGGGCATTTAGTCTCCAAAAATTGCCAGTCTCATGGCCGTTCATCCGAATTCGGCTTGATTCCTAGTCTAGTCAGCCCCCGGCCGTCGGTAGGCTGGTGGTGTGACCTCGACAAATACTGGCGCAATCCGCCTAAATCCTGACCGCAACTTGGCTATGGAGCTCGTTCGAGCCACCGAAGCCGCCGCCATTCGCGCGTACCCCTTCATTGGTAAGGGCGACAAGAATGCCGCCGATGGCGCAGCCGTAGATGCGATGCGCGAGTTCCTGGGAACCGTTGACTTCAGCGGCACCATCGTCATTGGTGAGGGCGAGAAAGACAACGCCCCCATGCTGTTTAACGGTGAGGTTGTTGGCACCGGCCGAGGCCCGGCGTGTGACATTGCTGTTGACCCCATCGACGGTACGAGCCTCACGGGTGCTGGTCGCCAGAACGCGCTTTCTGTGATTGCCGTTTCGGACCGCGGCACCATGCTTGACGCTTCGAGCGTTTTCTACATGAACAAGATTGTTGCCGGCGCTGAAGGTCACGGAGTTCTCGACATTCGCGAGTCGATCGGTGACAACATCCGCGCTCTGGCGAAAGCCAAAGGCAAGCCGGTTGGTGAGATGGTTGTTGCGATTCTTGACCGTCCGCGTCACGAGGGATTGATTGAAGAGATTCGCGCTGCGGGTGCGGGTACGCGTCTGCTTCTCGACGGTGACGTTGCTGGTGGCATCAACGCTGCCCGTTACGAGTCACGCATCGACATGTGTGTTGGTACCGGTGGTAGCCCTGAAGGAATCGTGACCGCGTGTGCCATCAAGGCACTTGGTGGGTTCATTCAGACGATGATGGCTCCGAAAGATGAGGCCGAGGCCGCTCGAGGTATCGCTGCCGGTCTCAAGATGGACTACGTCTACACAGCCGACGAGCTCGTCAGCA
Source organism: Actinomycetota bacterium (assembly GCA_039795475.1). Lineage (GTDB taxonomy): Bacteria > Actinomycetota > Actinomycetes > Actinomycetales > Microbacteriaceae > CAIOLM01. The sequence continues at coordinate 7,592 of JBDKLU010000147.1, forward strand.
GCGACAACACGTTCTTTGTTGCAACCGGTGTGACCGACGGCGCGATGCTTGAGGGCGTTCGCCGTAAGGGTCCGATTATTCGCACCGACAGCATCATTCTGCGTGGTCGTTCGGGCACCATCCGTCGTGTTCAGGCTGACTATCTCGCTGAGCGCTGGATTTAGTCGACGACTAACTAACTTCGTCTTCGACGAACTTGCCTCGGCCCAGGATGGGCGCGAGGAAGATCAGCGGAATGCAGATCGCGATCATGAAAATGAGAACGACGTTCCACGAGCCTGTCCACTCGTGCAGTAGCCCGACACCGAGCGGGCCGATGATTGAGATGGCGTAGGCGAGCACCTGCACGAAACCGCTGAGCTGCATCGAGACCTCGGTTGATCGAGTGCGCAGGTTGATGAGTACAAGGGTCAGCGGGAAGATAATTGGCCCGGTTGAGAACAGGCACACCCACAGCCACGGCAGGCTCGGCCAGAACAAGAGGCCTGCATATCCAGCAAGGAAGAGCACAAGCGAGGCATATAAAAAGAGGTCGGTGCGTTTGACCCGGGCAGCCAAAATTGGCGTGATGAAGCTCACCGGCAGACCGATGAGACCAAAGGTTGCCAGCATGAGTCCGGCTTCTCCGGGGCCGACGCCTGATGTGCCCATGATGAGCGGTGGCAACCAGGCGAAGATCACGTAACCGTTGATGCTCGAGATGGCGAGCATGAATGCCAGTGCCATCGCGGTAGGGGATTTGTGCAGTTTGAGGCGCGATCGGGGAATAGCAATCACTATTTCTTCTTCGCCGCGGTTGCGTGCAGCTTTGGCGTTGCGCAGTTCGAACAGCCAGGGCAGTAGGGCCACAACGGTAACGCTGGCCCAGACGATGAAGCCACCGCGCCACCCGATGGCGTCGCTCATGGGGTGGGCAAACAGGGGTGCGAGTCCGGCGCTGACGGCGAGCAGGCTCACGTAGAGGGTGGTGACGATGCCGATTCGATCGGGGAAGTACTTTTTGACTGCTGGGGGTAGCAGCACGTTTGCCATTCCTGTGCCGATGAGTCCGAGTGCAGTTGCTGCGGCGAGAGTGACCCATTCGGGTGCGATGGCTCGGACGAAGTGGCCGAAGATTATGAGCGCGATGGAGAGGATGAGTCCCCATTCGATGCCGATTTTGCGCCCGAGTCGGGGTGTGATGAGGGCAGCAACGGCGAAGCCGAAGGGTGCGAGTGATCCGAGGATCGCGATGGCTATGTCGGGGAGCTCAAAGCTTTTGTTGATGAGTGCGTAGATGGGGGAGGCTGCGCCGGTGAGGATGCGCAGGCTGACGGCGACGAGCAGGATGCCGAGTAGCGCGAGTGTGCGACCTGCCCAGAGCGGGCGTGGTTTAACTTCTTCGGAGGGTGTCGGCACCCTCCTCATCTTGCCTTAGTTGTCGCCGTCGGTCAGTTCGGGTGCGGATAGGCCTTTGGGTGCAGCTTCGATTTCGTTGACTGAGCCGAGCTTGGTCTCGTCGATGCCGGGGAACTTGCGGGCTGTCGGCAGGATGCGTGATTCAACGTTGCCAACGAGCTTGTTGTAGTTGGTGACGGTGCTTTCGATCGAGCTCTTGAGGTTGTTGATGTACGAGGTCATAGTGCCCATGCGGTCGTAGAGTTCGACGCCGAGGTCGTAGAGCTTGCGAGCCTCGTCGGTGACGTTTTGTTGTTCCCAGGTGTACGCGACGGTGCGGAGAACGGCCCAGACGCTGACGGGTGAGGCGAGTGCAACGCCTTGGTGAATGGCATCTTCAAGCAGTTTGGGGTCTGCTTCGAGTGCGGCCGAGAGCAGAGATTCACTGGGGATATAAGCGATCACGTACTCGGGCGAGAAGTCGTAGCCCGTCCAGTACTTCTTGCCCGCGAGATCTTTGACGTGTGCACGCACATCTTTGGCGTGTTTTTCGAGGAGTGCTCGGCGTTGAGCCGCGTCGGCATCGGTTCCCGTCTCGGGGATCTCTTGTGCGTCCATAAACGCATCGAATGGCACTTTGGAGTCGATGACGAGAGTCTTGCCGCCGGGAAGACGCACGACCATGTCGGGACGGATGCTCTTGTCGTCAGAGTTTGTTGCGCCTTTTTGTGTGACGAAGTCGACATAGCCAATGAGTCCGGCAGCTTCGACGAGGTTTTGAAGTTGGACTTCGCCCCAGGTGCCGCGGGCTTTGTTGTTGCGCAGAGCACCTGCCAGTGATGACGTGGTGGCGCGCAGGTATTCACCCATGGTGCGTGTCTCTTGAAGTTCGGTGACGATACGCCCGCTCTGGTCTTTGGCGGCGTTCTCCATCTCGTTGACTTTGGCCTGCAGGCTGCGCAAGGTTTCTTGCAACGGCGTGATCGCCGCGACAACCTTGGCATCGCGTTCTTGTTGGGCTAGCAGCTCAGAATTGCGTTCGGTCGCAGACTCAACCTGGGTGCGGAGTTCACTCACCTGCGCCTCGGCTGCTGCAAGACGTGAAATCGCTTCGGTATCAACCGAATCAGACGAGCGACGACCGCGAGCAATGAGCAACCCGAGAACGAGACCAACGATGAGACCGGCAACGATACCGAGCGCGAGCGACAGAAAAGCATCCATAGAAGTAGTGTGGCAGTAGCTACTGACATCAAAGCGAAAGATCGATATGTCGACTCTGCCCGTTATTCCCCACTGGATTTCTGGCGCCGAATTCACCGGTGCCGCCGAACGTACCGCACCCGTGTACGACCCCGCACTCGGTGTCGAGACCAAGCGAGTCGCACTCGCCAACGAGGCAGAAATCAACCAAGCAATTGCCTCCGCGCAGGCGGCTTTCCCCGAATGGCGCGACGCCTCGCTGGCCAAGCGCACATCCGTGATCTTCAACTTCCGTGAGATTCTGAACGCACGCAAGCAAGAGCTCGCTGAAATCATCACCAGCGAACACGGCAAGGTTGTCTCGGATGCTTTGGGCGAGATTGCCCGTGGGCAAGAGGTTGTTGAGTTCGCATGTGGACTCAACCAGATGCTCAAGGGTGACTTCACCGAGAACGCATCCACCGGTGTCGACGTGTACTCGATTCGCCAACCGCTCGGCGTTGTTGGCGTCATCAGCCCATTTAACTTTCCGGCGATGGTGCCCATGTGGTTCGTGCCGATCGCGCTCGCGGCCGGCAACTCGGTCATCCTGAAGCCCAGCGAAAAAGACCCCAGTGCGGCAATTTGGATGGCCAAAGCGCTCAAAGAAGCGGGCCTGCCCGATGGCGTTTTCACTGTGCTCAATGGTGACAAGCTCGCCGTTGATGGCTTGCTAACCCACCCCGATGTGAAGGCAATCTCGTTCGTGGGTTCAACCCCGATTGCACAGTACGTCTACGAAACCGGCACCAAGCATGGCAAGCGCGTGCAAGCTCTCGGTGGCGCCAAGAACCACATGCTGGTTCTGCCGGATGCTGACCTCGACCTCGTCGCAGACTCCGCCGTCAATGCCGGCTTTGGTTCAGCCGGTGAGCGCTGCATGGCTATTTCGGTTGTTGTCGCTGTTGAACCCGTCGCCGATGCTCTCATCGCCAAGGTGACCGAGCGCATGGCTACTCTCAAGATTGGTGATGGTCGCCGCAACTGCGACATGGGCCCGCTGGTTACTCGTGAACACCGTGACAAGGTTGCCGGGTACATCGAGACCGCCGAAAACGACGGGGCAACGGTTGTTGTTGACGGTCGCGGCATCAACGTTGATGGTGACGCCAATGGTTTCTGGCTTGGCCCGACCCTCATCGACAACGTTCCCACCACCAGCCGCGTCTACACCGAAGAGATCTTTGGCCCGGTGCTTTCAGTTGTTCGTGTCCCCTCGTACGAGGCCGGTGTGAACCTCATCAACAACGGCGCCTTCGGTAACGGAACCGCTATCTTCACCAACGATGGTGGTGCTGCCCGTCGCTTCCAGAACGAAATCGAAGTAGGTATGGTCGGCATCAACGTTCCGATTCCAGTGCCTGTCGCTTACTACTCGTTCGGCGGTTGGAAGTCGTCAATCTTTGGCGACACCAAGGCGTACGGCGCTGAGGGCGTGCACTTCTTCACGCGCACCAAGACCATGACTTCACGCTGGCTCGACCCGAGCCACGGCGGCATCAACCTCGGGTTCCCGCAGAACTAACATGACCCCGCCCGCAAACGCCACCACCTCGAGGTGGAACGTTTCGAGCATCCTGTGGACGATCGTGCTCGCGATCATGTCTGGCTTTCAGCTGTGGCGTGGCGCGTATGTTGACGGTGTGTTGTTTACCGCAATCACGCTTCTTCTTGTGATCGATTCGTCAACCGGTGGGCGCTTCCGCATTTTTCGCAAGCACTTCGTCGCCCCGCGCTGGGTGACCGTATCAATCGTGCTCGCCATCGGTCTCGTACTAGTCATTGCCCCACGTCACGGACTCGTCGACCTGGTCGCCACGGTTCTCATCGGCGTCGCTGCGTTCATTCTGGGATGGGCACCAGCCTCCGCTAGGCAAGAACTGCCTGCCCGTGCCTACCGCGCAAGCTCCATCACCTGGTCGATCCTCGCTGTGGCGTTGTGCCTGTGGGAGGCGCTCGCGTTCATCTTCAGTACGTACCTGCCGGGCGGCGAAGAGAATTACCCCACCATCTCGGTTCTTCTCGACCCGTTCCTCAACTGGATGCCCGGCAAAGTCATCTTCATCGGCCTCTGGCTCGCTGCCGGCCTCGCCTTGCTCCGCGTGTGGGGCACGAATCGAGGTAAGCCATGATTCGCACAATCGTGGTCGCCGGCTACCTGCTCATTGTGGCGGGCATGATCATGAGCGAAATCTACGCGCGCTCCCAACCCGACCGCTTCGCCCCGGTCGATGACATGCTCGGGCGAATCATGCGCTCGCGCACTGCTCGCATCGGCATGATCGCTGCCTGGTGGTGGTTTGGCTGGCACTTTATCTTCGCAGCCACCGTCGACCCGATCGGACCGTAACCAGACGGCGAACGGCGGCATGCTCATCCGCCGGTAGGCTTGATTCCCGTGGCTCTTACTATCGGAATCGTCGGACTGCCCAATGTTGGCAAGTCCACCCTCTTCAACGCACTGACCAAGAATCAGGTTCTCGCAGCGAACTACCCGTTCGCCACGATTGAGCCGAACGTTGGTGTGGTAAACCTTCCCGACCCGCGCCTGCAGAAACTGGCAGACATCTTTGGTAGCGAGCGCTTGCTGCCCGCTCCTGTTTCGTTCGTCGACATCGCCGGCATCGTGCGCGGTGCGAGCGAAGGCGAGGGTCTTGGTAACAAGTTCCTCGCGAACATCCGTGAAGCTGACGCCATTGCACAGGTGGTTCGCGGATTTGCAGACTCTGACGTGGTTCACGTCGATGGTGCCGTGAACCCCGCCAGTGACCTCGAGACCATCAACACTGAGCTGATCCTCGCCGACCTTGAAACTCTTGAGAAGGCTATTGCCCGTCTCGAAAAAGAGGTCAAGGGCAAGAAGGCAGAGCCGATCGCACTTGAGACTGCTATCGAAGCTCAGAAGATTCTGAACGAGGGCACGCTGCTTTCGATGTCCAAGCTTGACCTTGCTCCCATCAAGGAGCTTGGCCTCATGACCGCCAAGCCGTGCATCTTCGTGTTCAACGTCGACGAATCAGTGCTGACGGATGCTACCAAGCGCGCCGAGCTCGAGGCTCTCGTTGCTCCGGCCAAGGCTGTTCTTCTCGACGCCAAACTTGAGAGTGAACTCATCGACCTCGATGAGGCTGACGCCAAAGAGCTACTCGCTTCGACTGGCCAAGAAGAGTCCGGCCTCGACCAGCTCGCCCGCATTGGCTTCGACACCCTCGGTCTGCAGACCTACCTGACTGCTGGCCCGAAAGAGGCTCGCGCCTGGACCATTGGCAAGGGCTGGAAGGCTCCGCAAGCGGCCGGCGTTATTCACACCGACTTTGAAAAGGGCTTCATCAAAGCCGAAGTTATCTCGTTCGATGACCTGGTCGAGACCGGTTCGGTCGCTGAGGCTCGCGCAAAGGGCAAGGCCCGCATGGAAGGCAAGGACTACGTCATGCAAGATGGCGACGTGGTCGAATTCCGGTTCAACGTTTAGGCGGCAGGCGTATCCTGAGAGCATGAGTGCTCAGAACGACAAAGTCGAAAAACGCACCAAGATTTTTACGCTGGTATCCGCATTGGCTGCCTGCCTGGCGATCATGGCGGGCGCTGGGCTGACAGCGCTGTCCGGTCTGCTGAACCTTCAGGTCTCGGAATCCACGGGATACGCGCTGTTCATCTTGCTTTATCTGCCACTCGTTCTGATCACATCGGTTTTCGGCATTCTTGCCTTGCTGTACAACGTGCGCAATCCGCTCTGGCGAGGCGGTCGAATTGCAGTATTTGCCTTGGCGGTCATCGCTGTTTGTCTTGTTATCGCACCATTGCTTTTCCAGATGCTGGTGCATTCTCTTCCGCTGCCGAAGTAGGCCCTGTGTCGTCATGATCATTTGCCAGTTCATCTTTCGCCCCGGAATATACGACGACGAGTTCCGTCGGCTCGACGCTCAGATTGATGAATACGCTCGCGCACTGCCGGGCTTCGTGAGCCTCGAGGTCTGGCACTCCGAAGACCGCACCGAGAAGAACGCCATCTATCGTTTTGAATCGATGGATGACGTCAAAGCGCTCGCGACATATCCGCAGCATCTCGAAGCCAAAGAAAAGAACGCTCGCTGGTACGAGTCCTACCGCGTAGTGATTAGCGAAGAGCTCCGCACATACGGCGCGCGGAGCTGACTCTCGCTACTTGGCGGGCTTGCAGTCGTAGAGCTGGCTCGAAGAGAGGCTCGAGTCAGCGACGAGTGAGCAGTTAGCCGTCACCCACGACTTGATTTCTGTACTCGACGAAGTGGATGCACCGCCATTCGGTCCGCCCTGCCCGCCGCCTTGTCCACCCTGACCGCCGGCGAGCACGTAACGCAGGTCACCTTGAGCAACGAGAGCCTTGAACGCCTCAAGAGTCGGAACCGGGTCTGATCCATCGAATCCACCGATTGGTAACACGCTCTGACCGGTCGACGTGATGTACGGGGCGGCACTCATTGCGCTAAACGTGGCGAACAAGTACTTGGCATTGCCGCGGTGAGCGAGCAGGAACGTGGTGAGCGCAGAGTTGGCGTTGGACATCGGCATTCCGCCTTGCCCGCCAAGTTGCTGACCCTGATCGCCTTGCTGCCCGTTCATTCCGGGAGGAGGACCCTGCGGCATCTGGCCTTGGCCAGCGCCACCCATGCCTTGCTGGCCGTTCATGCCGGGCATCCCGCCGTGGTCAGGTTGGCCACCCATGCCTCCGGGGCGACCACCCATGCCACCCATTCCGGTGTCGAGGCCTGCCATCGGATTGATACTGCTGGAGTGGTTGATGGTGTCGACTGACCAAGCCGCGGGAGTCAGCAGCATTCCAGCGCCAGCCAGAACTGCAATCCACCACGTGCGCGTGAGTGTGCGCTGGTGAGCAAACAAAAGAGCAACAATCGCGCCTAACGCGACCGCGAGCTGCACCCAGGGCAACCAAGGCAGGTAGCTCGAATACATGAACCCGATGATCAACGCGGCAAGAGCCGAAAGCCCGATGAGTGCGAGTTGTGCCCAGAGAACGCGTTGTTTGCGCGCCACAGCGAAAGCGATGCCGATGAGTGCCGCCATGGGAATAGCGAGAGCTGACGTATAGAACTGATGCATTCCAGCGACGACGGAGAACATCGCAGCGAACGTGACAAACCAGACGGTGAGGAGCACCGTGAGAGCTCGGTTGAACTTGAGAATGAACAGGACCACAATTGCGAGAATCGCCGTCGGGATTAGCCAGGCGATCTGGCCAGCGAGTTGCTCATTGAAAAGACGAGTCAGGTTCGGGCTGCCCGAGAACGGGGGAGTGAACGAACGGTACGCGGCGGTGGCAGAAGCCGTGCTCGAGAAACGTCCCAGGCCGTTGTAGCCGAAGACCATCTCCCATGCGCTGTTCGAGTAGGTGCCGCCAATGTAGGGGCGGGCGCTCGCGGGAATCAGTGAAACAACAAAGATCCAGCTCAGCGAAACGACAAGGCTCACTGCGCCTGCGACAACGAGATCACGAATGCGTACAAACCATGACTTCTTGACGAAGAACAGCCAGGCAACAATGAGCGCCGGCCACACTGCCCAGGCTTCGAGCATGTAGGTCTGAAAAGCCAGACCAATCCAGACGCCGGCGAGCACGAGAGGGCCGAGTGATTCTTTTTGCACGGCGCGAGTGGCTGAGAACAATACGAGCGCGAGCGTGAGCAAAAAGAATGACTGCGGCTGGTTCGAGCGAGCAACGGCAGCAACGATCGGAGTGGCTGCGAAAACTGCTCCAGCGAGCAAACCGGCAGTCGGCCCTGTGAGGCGCTTGACGGCGACGGCAATGAGAATGACTGCGACGACGGTCGCTATGGCATTGGGGGCTTCAACCGCCCACGTTGAAAATCCAAATGTCTTCACGAAGAGCGCGGGCACCCAATAGGAGCCAGGAATCTTGTCGAGGGTGACCGTGCCTGCCGGGTCGAGCGAACCAAACAAGAAGTTTGACCAACTCTGGCTCATCGAGACGGCGATCGCGGCGTAGTACTCGGAGCGTTGCCCCACATTGAGCGCCCATAAGTAAACGAGCGCGGAAACAGCGGTAAGGATGCTCAAGCCGGTGTGCCAGCTCGACCAGTGGAGGCGAGTTTTTGCGGCGGATGCAACAGAAGTCATGACTGAAACCTAGGGACGAAATCTATGGGGAGCCTATGAACAACTTAGGGTTATTGCATGAGTGAGCTTTTGTATTCCGTCGAGCGCGAGGTCGCGCATCCGATTTCTGACCTGTGGACTGCATGGACGGATGCCGCCGCGCTCGAAGACTGGTACCACCCGACGGTTCTCGCGTGCGTTCCCGGCTTGACGGTGTCAGAGCCCCGTGTTGGTGGCCTCTGGACTGTTGCCGTGGATGTGCCCATGAATTGCTTCGTGGCCTACTTCTACGGTGAGTACTTGCTCGTCGAACCGAACTCGCGCATCGAGCACACCCTGCACTACACGCAATCGCTCGAAGAGTTTCAGGCCCGCGACATGTCGACTCCGTCGCACCTGGTTGTTCTCGAATTTGACGACCGCGGTGATTGTTCGTGGGTCAAGTTCTCTCAGTTCGGAGAGCTACCAGAGGGCCAGGCCGAGCAGGCGCAGGCGGGCATGGAAAGCTACCTCGACTCGTTGGAAGGCTACCTCGCCCGCTAGCGAGGCCTAACTAGCGGTCGAACATCGCCATCTGGGCCGGGCTGTGGTGCTCGCCGAGTGGCTGTGTGACATTGTCGAGTCGAACGATCTGCTCGGCCGTGAGCTTCACATCGACAGCCGCCAAGTCTTCCTCGAGGTGGTTGATGCGAATCGTGCCGGGAATCGGTGCCCAGTCGTCGCCCTTGGCGAGTAGCCAGGCGAGTGAGACCTGTGCCGGAGTCGCGCCGACCTCGTGAGCAATTGCCACGACCTCTTGAACGCGCTCTAGGTTGGTGGCAAAGACCTCCTCGGTGAATCGCGGGTTCATCAGGCGCCAGTCGTCATCGTCAAACTGAGCGCGCGAAGTGATCGTGCCCGAGAGCATGCCTCGACCAAGCGGTGAGTAGGGCACGAATCCGATACCCAGCTCACGCAGGGTGTCGAGCGTTCCGTCATCGCCGTCTCGAGTCCACAGCGAGTATTCCGACTGCAAAGCAGTAACCGGATGCACAGCATGTGCCCTGCGAATTGTGGCTTGCCCAGCTTCGCTCAGGCCATAGTGACGGATTTTGCCCTCGTCCATCAGCTCGACGAGCGTGCCCACGACATCCTCAATCGGAATCGTCTTGTCGACGCGGTGCTGGTAGTACAGGTCGATGTAGTCGGTGTCGAGGCGCTTGAGCGAGCCTTCGATGGCGACACGAATGTTCTCGGGGGAGCTGTCGACGCCAGCCTTACCGAGGTTGGAACGCAGGCCGAACTTGGTGGCCAGCGTTACCTGGTCGCGGCGGCCCTTGAGAGCCTTGCCGACAAGAACCTCATTCTTCTCGGGTCCGTAAATCTCGGCGGTGTCGATGAATGTGACTCCGAGTTCTAGCGCGCGATGAATGACAGCAATCGAGAGCTCATCGGCCTGCTTGTAGCCGGTGTAGATGTGGGACATGCCCATGCAGCCGAGACCGATTCGAGAGACGCTGAGTTCGCCAAGCTTCGTGTATTCCATACGCTCATTCAACCAGCCTTGGCGGTAGCGTGATGCACATGAGTTCCGCCGACATTGACGCCTACTTCGCTGCCCAGGTTGAGCCGCAGCGTTCAACGCTTGAGGCAACTCGCGCGATCATCCTTGAGCTGTATCCGGATGCGCAGCAGACGATCTCCTATGGCATGCCTGCGTTCACCGTCGACGGTGTGATCGTCGCGGGCTTAGCGGCGACGAAGAAGGGGATCTCGTATTACCCGCACTCCGGTCAGGTGTTGCCCGCTGCGGGTCAGGCCGTCGCCGCCTATGGTCAAACCAAGGGTGCCCTGCATGCGCCAGCCGACAAGCCGCTGCCCAAAGAACTGATTGCTCAGCTCATCGACATCAAGCTCGCACAATCGCAGAAATAGAACGCACCGATAGGCTTTCGACCGTGGCTACCCCGAAGAAGACCGTCGAAACACACGTGCCCGAGCGCATGAGTCGCCGCGCCGCAAACCGCTGGCCTGCGTTCATCGCCATCATCGTCATGCTCGTGATTTACGCGGTCACGCCACAGAATATGGTTCCTCGCGCGGTCATGATTGTGATTGCTTCGCTTATCTTCATTGCACTCATTGCCATTAACCCGGTGAAAACAGGCAGACAGTCCACGATTTCGCGTTGGCTTGCGATTGCGCTTGCTCTCTTGCTTATGGTCTCGAACCTGGTGGATGTTGTCTTTATTGTGGGAGACCTCATTGCCGGCCGTGGCCTCGGGCCGATTATCCTCCTCGAAGCTTTCGAAGTGTGGGTTGCCAACGTCATCGCGTTCTCGATCGTGTACTGGGAGATCGACCGCGGCGGACCAGTTGGCCGCGCAACTCTGCTTCGCTCGCAACTGCCCGCTGCAGATTTCAAATTCCCTCAGGACGATGAGCGTGCCGCTGCCATTGAAGTCAGCAAAGACTCATCAACCAGCCGCGCCAACTGGCGCCCTGGGTACATCGACTTCCTGTACATGGCGTTGACCAACATGATGGCGTTCACGCCCAACGATGTCGTACCGCTGACCGCTCGGGCCAAGATTTTCATGGGCATTCAGGGCTTGAGTGGTTTTGTGATTCTTGCGCTCGTCATCGGACGATCGGTGAACATCCTCGCCTAGGCTCAAGTCATGGACACCATCGTCTTTGGCCTCATCTTGGCTTGCGCCCTGATCATTATTTTCAAGCCGGTGCGCTGGCTGGTCGTAACCAGCTGGGCCGTTGCATCGCTTGCGGCTACCGCCTTATTCCTGCACCATGTCACCAGCGTGCTGCCGCTGAGTTTTTAGGGGATGCCCACGATGATTGCAACAATCACAGGAAAGCTTGGCTTTTGGGCCCAGGTCGCTTTTGTGTTCGCTTATGTCGGCATTTTGTCTACGGCGATGTTCGTGTTCCAGTTCGGTCTTGGTGAACTGCCCTGCCCGCTCTGTATCGCTCAACGCATGGCGATGATGCTCGCGTCTCTTGGTCCGGTGTGGGTTATCACTCAAAGCTTGCGTGGCTCGCTGACCACTGCCAAGTTCATGGTCGGCCTCGGTATGGCCATTCTTGGCGCAGTAATTGGGGCAGCAATGTCGACGCGTCAGATTTTGTTGCACATTCTTCCCGGTGACCCTGGCTACGGTGAGCCCATCCTGGGGCTGCACCTATACACCTGGGCGCTCATCACGTTCATGGTGGTCATCGCTTTTGCCGGTGCCGTGCTGCTCTTCGGTAAGTCATTCGTGCCCGTTGCTCCTGTGGCACGGTGGGCGCGCGCTCTTGCATGGCTCATCGTCTGGGTGTTTATCGCCACGATTGCAATCAACATGCTCGTCGTCTTCGCTGAAGAGGGATTCAACTGGTACCTGCCGGATGACCCGACAAAGTACGTTCTCTTCGGTTAACCTGAAACTAAGCACCTAAGGAGTTCTCATGTTCAGATTTATGTCATCCACCGCAGGCCGCTGGACCCGCATTCTTGTTGGTCTCGTTCTTCTCATCGGCGGATTCTGCTGGGGTCCTTGGGGCTTCATCGCCTCGGTGCTTGGTGTCGTGCTCATCGCCGTTGGCGCATCCGACACCTGCCTGATCGCAGGATGGTTCGGTCGCGGCTACAACGGGTCTGACCACCGCCGCTAATCGTTAGTGGTCGAGTCCGGCCTTAGCGAAGATCCACTTCATCCACTTCGGTGCCCACCAGTTGGCACTACCGAAGAGTTTCATGAGCGACGGCACGAGGAATGCGCGCACGACCGTGGCATCGAGCAGAATTGCGAAAGCAAGTCCGAGACCGAGCATCTTGATGCTGGTGACACCTGATGTAACGAACGGCAAGAAGTTTGCCGCGAGAATAAGCGCCGCCGCGGTAATGATTCGTCCTGAACGCTGAAGCCCAAGCGCTACCGATTCCTCAGTGCTGAGGCCCTGGTCGTGGAGTTCTTTGATGCGGCTGAGCAGGAAGAGCTCGTAGTCCATCGAAAGGCCGAAGGCCACAACCGCGATCAGGATGAACTGCGATGCGTCGATCGAACCGGTGAGTTGGAAATCACCAACCAGCCAGCGCATGTTTCCGTCGAGGAATACCCAGCACAAGAAACCAAGCGTTGCCGCGAGAGTGACCACGTTGAGCAGGAATGCCTTCAAGGGCAACAGGATGCTGCCGGTGAACAAGAACAACAGAATCATCGTTGACACAAAAACCCACAGCAGGAGCCAGGGGAGCTTGTCGGTGATTCCGTTCATGGAGTCGGTATAGTCGGCGGCGATTCCACCAACCTGCACTTCAAACGGAGTATTCATTCCGCGAATTTCATTTACCAGGTCCATGCCAGCAGTGCTTCGCGCCTCAACATTGTCGATCGCAACAACGCGCTGCTCATCACCCTTGATGTAGTTGCTGAAGGCAGGAGCTACTCGGGTGTCGGTCGCGCCATCCACCGTGATGCCGAGCTGGCTTTGAACTCGAATGATGTGGTTGGTGTTGCTCAGCGTGTCCACATAGTCGGCGAGCTGCTTTTCGCTGGCTCCAGTGACGATGATCTCGATGGGCTTGCCTTCTTGGCCATCAAAGCGTGTGCGCTGGACCTCGCTTGCGATCGCAATTGGCGCGTTCTTGGGCAGGATGCGCTCGTCGACCAGACCGAACTTGACGTTCGCTCCGAGCGCGACCAGTCCACCGAGTGCCATCAACGAGACGATCAGCACTGGCACGGAACGCTTCATGACAAAGCGAGAAACGGATGCCCACATCCCGGTGTCTTTGGGCGCAAGGTCGCCACGCAGAACGCGTAGTTTGTTCACGCGGTCACCGAGAAGTGCGAGTGCGGCTGGCAGCGCGATGAGGGCTCCGAGCACTGCAACGAAAACAACCGCCACGCCCGCGTAAGCGAACGAGCGCAGAAAGTACATGGGGAAGATGACCATCGAAGCCAACACAACGGCGACGGTCAGGCCAGAGAACAAAACAGTGCGACCGGCGGTCTCAACCGTGCGGGTGACTGCTGCCTTGACTTCGAGGCCGCGTGCTCGTTCTTCACGGAAGCGGTTGACCATGAGGAGCGCGTAGTCGATGCCGAGGCCGAGCCCCATCGCGGTGACGAGGTTGAGGGCGAAGATCGACACATCGGTGAACTGCGTTGCCACCCAGATGAAGAAGAAACCGCCGAGCATGCCGAGACCGCCCACCAGCAGGGGCAGGCCAGCTGAGACGAGCGAACCAAAAACGAAGAGCAGCAGAATCAGGCTCAGCGGAATAGCAATTCCCTCGGCCAGTTTGATGTCTTCAGTGATTGTTCCATTGAGGGCATTGGCCATTGCGGACAAGCCTGTGTAGTAGATCTTGGCGCCGTCGTGCTCGCTGCCCAGTGTGTCTTCGACAAGTGAGGTCTCTTCGGAGACCTTCACGTCGGAGTCGTAGTTCACAAAGAAGTACGCAGCTTTCGAATCGATGCTCTTGAGCGATGTGGGAGAGCCGAGACTGAAGTAGCTGCTCACTTTAGAGATGCCCGGGATGTTTCTGATCGACTTTGTCAGGGCATCCGCTTCGAGGCGAGTGGCGGGAGTGTCGACCGATTCGGAGAAGTCGGCGATGATGACCATCTCGGGGTTGTCCACGTCAAACGTGTCGTGCAGCTTGTTAGCGACCTGGGTCGAGGTGCTGTTCGGGTCGTTATATCCGGCTGCTTGCAGGTTGCCCACTGCTTGGAATCCCCAGATTGCTGAAATACCGATCAGGGCGAGGAACGCCAGAAGAGAGACGAGCGGGCGCGAGACGACCGTGCGGGTGATGAACTTCACGAAGAACTCCAGGGGTGAGGATTACTGCTGAACAATGGCTTCGAGGGGGTCGTCGCCGAACGGTTTGAGCATGTTGTGTTTGGCGGCGATGTCGTCCCAATTGAGGCGACGACCGCGCCAGGTGAAGATGCACACCTTGACGATTTCTTCCATCGCGCGAGCGATGAGGACACCGTAAAAACCGAGCGGAGTGCACAGGCCTAACAGAATCGCCAGCGGCAGACCAAATACGAACGGTCCGATGGCATCACCCATGATTACACCGCGAAGGTCGTTGCCGCTTGGCAAAATGGAGGCTCCCATGAGGGATACGCGAACTTTGAGCGGTTGCTGCACTGCGTTGATCAGCACGCCGAAGGTTGTGTACGTGATGACCATCGCGGGTACTGCCGGATAGAGCACGGGCAAGCTCAGCGACGACAACGCGTAGAGCAGACCAAAAACTGTCGCGGTGATGAGACCGATTCGTTTGATGAAGGCAACCCAGGAACGCGCGAGAGTGCCGTTGCCGGCACCGACTGCGCGACCGGTGAGGGCGTTGTTGGCGTTCATAAGGCCCATCGAGCCGACGAAGAACATGCCTTCGAGGTTGCCAACAATCTGAGAGGCAGCCAGCGCTTCGTCGCCGATCTGTGCTGTGATGACGTTGTACAGGAACTGTCCGCCCGACCAGATTCCGGCGGTGAGGCCCATCGGGGCGGCGAGCACGATGAGCGGGCGCAGCACCGACTTCCACTCGCGCAGGTAGCCGGGCATCTCCCACTTGGCAACGTGGAAGACACCAAAAGTCTGAATTGCCATGACGATGACCTTGATTGCTCCGGCGATAATCATTGCCCACGCTGCTCCGGGAACGCCGAGTGCAGGGATGGGTCCCCAGCCGTAAACGAGTACGAGCGCAAGTGGTACCTGCAGCACACCGGTCACGATGGTGGCCACCATCGGGCTTCGTGCGTGGTCAGCTGAGCGAAGGACACCACTCAAAACTTGAGCAATCAGCCCGATGAACAAGAACCCCATGGACAGTGCGAGATAGGTCGATCCGGAGGCGTCGACATCTGCTGATGCTCCCACCGCGCGGAAAATCTGGCTGGGCCAGATCACGAAGGGAATCGCTATGAGTACGCCGGTAACAAGGGCTGCCGTGATAGCCGCCGAAACCACTTTGTTGAGCTCTTTTTCGCGCTTGGCGCCATACGCGCGCGCAACCAGAATCGAGGCGCTTGTGCCGAGCGAGCCCAGCACGAAGAACGGCACGTACTGGATGCTCGA
>JBDKLU010000148.1:0-2946 GCA_039795475.1 Actinomycetota bacterium
CAACAAAACGGCTGCCATCGGTCTCGGGCGCACCCGAGAGGGCCTGCTCGAGCGTGAGAACGTCGTCAGTAACCACGTCTTCGCGGTAGACGTTCGTCAGCGGAATCGGGTGGCTCGTAGCGGGAGTATCGGCGTCAACGGCGCTTGTCACCTGCGCAACAACATCCACAATTTGGACAAGTTCAGCGGTAAGCGCGGTCACTTCCGCGTCGGAAAGGTCGATGCGAGCAAGGCCAGCGAGGTGGCGAACGCTCTCTTCAGAAATGTCAGACATAGCGCCTCTAGCCTACCGATTGGCGCGCCGTACATCTGCGCCCGCACGAGCCAAAGCCGCTACGCGGCCTGCAGCAAGAACTGCTCGATCTCTATCAGGGGGATGCCAAGTTCTCGGGCCTTGTTGGCCTTTCCTGAAAGCGAATCAGGATCAGCTACAAGGACGACCTTTACCTTCTTGGAGACACTCGCCGCGACACGTAAGCCTCGACTTTGAAGAATGTCCTCGTAGTAGGAACGAGGTCGAGACATTTCGCCGGTTAGGACGACAGAGTCGCCCTCAACGAGTTGAACTCCCATGACCGAATTCTCGCTCACCTCAGGTTTAGCCTGAATTGCTGCTTCCACTCGGTCCGCGTTAATCCCCATCCAGGCACCAACCATCGTCACAGCGTTCACTTCGTCCGGAGTCATGACCCCGTCACCCCAGGCCCGCGCGACCAATCGGTCGAAATACTCTTCGCGAAGTTCTTGCAGTCGACTTGGTGACAGGCCCAGCCCCGCCGCAGCGTTGAGCAGTTCTTGACTCTCTTCAACGGTGACAATGCCATCGGCAAGAACCGTTTCGAGGAGCGCGATGAATGAGTTTTCTGCCTGACTAAAGACAACAGGCTGTGCCTGACTGGCCGGTCCGGCCAACACGCCTCGCTGGACAGAGTGCGCTGTGCCGCGCGGCCACGCCGCTACCTCTGACTGCTGCAGTTCAAGCCACTGAGTCGCTTCTCCCATCTCAAGAATTGCGTCGATCGTCGATCGAGACATACATGAATCGAGGATGATTTTGAAGAGATTCGCAGTGACTTCTGCATCGGCAAGCGCCGCGTGCGCATCATCGTTGAACAGCCCAACAGCCTCGGCACACGCTGCGAGTGAGCGCGGCTTGCCCGGTAGAACACTTGAACCCAAACTCATGGTGCAGATCATGTCATCCGCGGAGTGAACTGGGAACTGGACGCCAATCTTTTCGAATTCTGACTGAATGAACCCCAAGTCGAAACGAGCGTTGTGCGCTACCAGTACTCGATTCCTCATGAGCTTGAGAATCTCCGGCGCATAGTCTGCGAACGTTCCCGCCTGCCCTATGTCAGCCCCGCGAATGCCATGAATATCAGAACGTCCCAGGTCACGCTTGGGGTTTATCAGGGTTGACCAGCGCCCTTCCTCGTTACCCGAGGAGTCCAGAAGCACAATGCCAATTTCAATTACTCGGTGCCCGTAACTGGGATGTAGGCCTGTCGTTTCCAGATCAAAAACAGCGAATCCAGTAGCCCCCACGATTTCCCCCTTATTTCAGTCCCGAAGGACCCCGTTCGAGCAACATTCTAAATTCCCCTGCGTCCAAGACCGGGATACCCAATTCCTCGGCCTTCGTGAGCTTCGAACCTGCACCAGGTCCCGCAGCGACAAAGTCGGTCTTCTTCGAGACGCTCGAGGCAGGTTTGCCACCTGCGGCGATAATCGCCTCTTGAGCCCCCTCGCGAGTGAACCCCTCAAGCGAGCCCGTAGCGACGATAGTCAGACCCGAGCAGGGGCCATCAACGTCTTGCAAAGCCCCGGGGCCTGGGTGTCCGGGGATTTCGAATCTGACGCCTGCGTTTAGCCATTGATCAACGATTTCGGCGTGCCATTCCTCAGCGAACCAATCAACGATTGACTGAGCGATTTCATTTCCAACTCCATCAACGGCAGCCAGATCCTCGACGTTCGCAGATCGAATGAGTTGGATGTTCCCAAAATGTGAAGCAAGCGACCGAGCAGCGACTGGCCCGACGTATCGAATGTTGAGCGCCAAAAATAGCCGCCAAAAATCTGCCGTTTTTGCCGCGTCAAGTTTGTTCAAGAAGTCTTGAGCCGATTCGGTGAGAATCCGCGTTTCATCTCCATCGAATACATTTGGGTCGAATTTCGGGTCAGGAACATGCTTCTCGGTCTTACTGGTGTCACGATTTCGATCGAATGGGCTCTCCTCTTTATCGATGCCCGTGTCCACCCACTCTTTTGTTTGAGGGTCTTTGACCTTGACGTGGGTTCGAGTGATGCGACTTTGGTCCTCGTAAACATAGTGACGAAGACCAAAGAGATCGTGAAGAGTCAAACTGAATAGCCTTGCCTCGGTGGTCAAGGGTGCCACTCGAGGTGCGATTGGGTGAGTGAGAGCTTCAGCAATGCTGGAACCAAAGCCCTTAATGTCGAGGCAACTTCGCCCGAGGATGAACTCAACCCGCCCCCGGACTTGGGCCGGACAAGACTTCGGATTCGAGCATCGCAAATCTATATCTCCGGCTTTAAGCGATCTCAATTCTGCACCGCATTCAGGGCAACCGGTGGGCATCACAAACGGCCGCTCCGAGCCGTCGCGCAATCCCAGAACTGGGCCGAGAACCTCGGGAATGACGTCGCCTGCCTTGCGAATGACGATGGTGTCGCCGATGAGCACACCCTTGGCTTTGACCACGTCTTGGTTGTGCAGGGTGGCGAATTCGACAGTGGAACCGGCCACCTTTACCGGCTCGACGACGGCATAGGGCGTGGCACGACCAGTGCGACCAACTGAAACGCGAATGTCCACAAGCTTGGTGTTCACCTGTTCGGGCGGGTACTTATAGGCAATCGCCCAGCGGGGTGCACGCGAGGTCACGCCAAGTTCGCGTTGCAACGCAATCTCGTTGACTT
>JBDKLU010000149.1:0-4412 GCA_039795475.1 Actinomycetota bacterium
GCGCGTGGATGTTCCTGGCGGAACCCTCGCCGTGCGCATGTTCCCGACCGAAGACGGCGAACATGTCGCACTCGGTGGGCCGGCGACCCTCGTCTACACAGGCACGGTCGAGCTGGCTTAGTGCCACCTAGACAACGGTGAAGTTGTCATCCTCGAAGTCGATGTCGGGCACGCTCGACGCGAGTGCTCCGGCATTACGCCACAAGCTCAGCGCTGAGTCAGGGATTGGTCCGACGACGTCAATACGAATAACCGCATCGATGGGTCGAACACGCGTACCTTCGTAGGTAACGAGACGTGCCTTGAGCCCAGGGCTCTTGTCTGACTCTTCAATGATGTGCGCCATGTGTTCGGGGACATAGGCAACCGAAGCGACATCCTGGTGAGGCGCCGAGGACATGACTTGGCTCTCCTCGATTGCCAGAGCCGAGAGCGGCATGACCACGTTCGGCTTGCCTCCTCCGCGGATGACTGAACGTGAAAGGAACTCATCCCACCCCTTCGTCACCTGGTCGGAGGTTTCGAGTCCGTCATCGTCAATACGCAGCACCTCGAGAGGATTGTCGTTCACCTCGACGACACTCGGTCGTGCCGACGCCATCGCATTGGTTTGCAGTTCTTCAATCACTGGGCGGATGTAGGTTCCTGCAATCGACTCAAGAACGTGCGGATCTGAGTCGAAACGAGCCATCAGTGCACGTGCGCCGTTGGAAATGTGCGGCATATCCTCGTCAAGCGTTTCGACCGAGAAACCATCGAGCGACTTGCCCGACACGACTCCTACATCGTGAACGAGCTGCTCGAAGGCCAGCTGACGCCAGCCTCGCTGGGTGACAGTGCGAATCGCGCGCTCGCGGAGAATCGCGCGTGATTTGTGGTCGTTCTCATTGGCTTGCGACACACTCATTGCCAATGGGATTGTGGTCGTGTCGAGGATCTTGAGACCCGATTCCAGCCAGGAATCGCGGATCTTCCATGGACGGTACAGACCGCGAGCAAGAAGCTCGAGCCAGTCGTTGGTCTGCTTGTGCAGTTCGGTGAGGCGTGCGACCTCGGCGTTGGCCTGCTTGAACGCCTCGGCGATGTTTTCGAGTCGCTGGCGTTCGCGGTCGGTGGCCCGGATGAAGCGACCGTGTGCCACAAAGTAGGCGAGGGCGAAGGAGAAGTAGGCGACAATGCACGACACAAAGAGGCCGACCATTGTCCACAGAATGATGTCGTTCGTGCTGTCCTTGAGCGGCGGGAACACACGTCCGATGAATCCGGTTACTGCTCCGAGAACAATCAATCCGGCGATGAGCCAGAGCGTGGGAATCGTGATGAGCAGACCCTTGTGGAATTGCTTGCGCAATCGGATGAGTGTGCCAGCCTCGGGGGCATGAACCTGGTTGATGGCGTCACCCAACAAGCGGGCGTGCTCGGCTGCGCGCTGACGCTCACCGGCCATACGACTCCGGGTCTTCCACGTGAGCGATCGCTCCATTGTGTGGAACCAATCCATGAAGATCTCAAGGGTGGCGCGACGTGCGTTGGCGAACGCGGCGTCAGCCTCGAGCTTGGTCTTTACGCCCTCGAGAGCAGCCTCAGCCTCCTTGATTTCCTTCTTGAGCGCGCGGTGCTGGCGAAGAAGGTCGGGCACGTCGATCTCAGGCTCGGCCGGGATCTCCTCAATGACTACTTCCTCGACTGCTGGGTCTTCGACGACTGCGGCCTCAATGGCAACTTCCTCCGCAGCCGATTCGGCGACTAGCTCGGCCTCCACCTGTGGTCCAGCGGTTGCGTCGGCATCTTTTGCCTTCTTGCTTCGCGACTTCTTTTCTTTGGGACCGGGTACAGAGGCAATGACTTCCGCTTCAGGTTTAGCTGCCTCCTCAGTGGGCATCTCCTCCGCGGGGGTCTCTTCTGCCGGGGATGCTTCGAATGGAGTTTGCTCGGCGAACGGATCTGCCCCAGCGGGCTCGGCCTCTGCAGGTTCTGCCTCGGGCTCTACGACCTCGGGCTCGAGAACTTCAACGAAGGGGGATTGCTCGCCAAAAGGCGACTCTGCTGACTCTGCCGGCTCTGCGAAGGTACGAAGCGGCTTGCCGACCAAAGCGGCGGCGGATGCCTTTCCGGTCGCCTGAGCAATTGTGATCGGCTTCTCGACACCGTTTTCGTCGAGCTCGAGAGCATCAACCTCCCGCAGCACGTCCATGAGCTCAATCATCTGCTGGTTGAGGAACGCAAGGCCGGAGTCACTCTCAACCAGTGTTGCCTGAGTCTCGAACTGAATGTGGTCAGCTGCCTCAATCCACTGCGCGAAGCGAGCAGGAACTTCCATGGCCTTTTCCATGTCGGTCCAGCCATACGTCGTTTCTACGCCCTCGGGTAGCTCTGTTCCTTCGGGAAAGCTGAACGTCTCCTCGGGGTTGGGGAACAGCGCGCCAACTTTGCGGAAGATCGGACGAATGTCGTTCTCTAGACGCGGGAAACCGTTGCTGTCGTCCGAAAGGCCACCATCGAGCGTGGCAAATAGCTTGGTGCGAATGTTGCGCCACAGGCCCGGGGTTGAGCGAACCAAGCTCTTGCTGATTGGCGCCTGCATCTTGATGCGTGCATCGCTGGCCACCTGGGCGAGCTGCTGGTGCCCCTCGAAAATCAGACGGTCACGGGCATCGAGTTGTTCGATGAAGACTTCAGGGTTGACCTGCGCCATGCCGTCGTCGGTGTAGAGCTTGTCTTGGACCTTCTTGCTGAAAGCCTGAACGATGCGTCGCAAAGCCCACTTGGGAATCTGCACGAATTTACGGCCGCTGAAGGCGAAGAAGCTTCCGATGGTCTTCCACCCGCTAACGCTAATCCGATTCGGATCTGCCTTTTCTTGGTATGCGTGGTAACCGAGAATGCCGTTCTCGAGGTTCACGAAGAAGAAGTTCTCGACGAGGTCGCGAACGTACTCGTCCTGCTCTGCGTCCGAGATGTACGTGGTCCCGTCAGGAGCGGTGTCCGGCGCGAAGTCAGGGTTGGCGACATCGCGAAGAGCCTCGGCGCTGACGCGACGCGCCAACTGGTCGGTCAGCACAGTCGACACAAAGAGCCGACTCAACCACACGTCATGGTTTTGTGGGCGCTGTTCCGAAACCAGATCGAGCGAGCTCTTGGGCAAACCGTTCCAGAGGGCTCCCGCAGTGGCAATGTGCATCAGCACAAACCCGTTGAAGCGTTTCTCATCCCGAACGAAAGCATCAGAGGTCCACGGTGAACGTCGGTCTTCTGGCGCTGCGATGAGGGTGATTCCTGAGCCGCGCTGGATGTTGGTCAGCGGGTTTTCCGATGTGTACTTCGTGGATGGCACCACGAGGGTCACAACGTCGAGAATCTGCGCCATGTAGGGGTCTGACACGTTGACTGGACTCGAGTATTGAATGTACTTCTCGACCAGCGTGACGACCTGATCTTGAATTTCGTCAGTGTCATTTTGGGGTGTCGCGAGACGGACCTTAACGAGAAGAATCTTCTCAAAATTCTCGCGCGCCAACTGGTCGAAGAGATCAACCTCAAGGGTGACCAAGAGTTTCTCTTTGGTCGGGCCCATTACGGTTGCCGGAACACGAGGAGGAGCATCTGACTCGGAGTGAACCAACTCAGGCGAAACCCAGAGCGCGGGACCGATAAGACCCGCCTCTGCCCAATTCGCTGCCAGGTCGGCAAGCTGCTTTCCACGAACTCCACCGGGCAGCAACACAATGGTTGCCCGGTTCTCCTGCCAGATGCGCGACGTCATTGCTAGACCGTTGTGAATCCGGTGTCGTCGAGGTCATCGATGACGGTGATTGCGTTCACTTCGTGAATGACGCGTGCCACGGCATGCTCAATCTGGGGCAAGATTTCCCAGACGTTGGGCAGGTCGTAAACCGAGGAGGTCTCAGCGACTTCGGTGATCTTCTCGCGGAGCTTGGTGAGCTGGTTCTCGATGAAGTTGCGCATCAATGCCTTACGTGACTCAACGTCGATTCCGGCCTCAGGCTTGTTTGCAATCGACGTAGGAGCTGTGTTTCCAGGGATAGCCTTGCCACGCTCAATCCATGCACGAATTTCGGGGGCAAGCCCCTGTTCGCCCAGATTGATGAGGCGCTGATAGGCCTTAAGCGGATCCATGCTGTTCTGCGCGTTCGCGAGTGCGGGAGCGATGATTGTCGACTCAACAACTGCACCGAGAAAGTCGATGGTCTGCAAACGGGTGCCGCTGTAGAGCAACGGGTGCGGGAACCAGAGTTCCGCGCCGCTCGTGTCGTAGATTCCGAGTTTCGGTCCGAGCCCGCCCTCTTCGGCGCCCTTGATGAGCATCGCGAATGCTTGAGCCGTAAACCAGCCAGCGATGAGCTGATCCAGTGCCATGCGGTCAAGCGGGATGGACTCGTGCAGCAGGCGCG
>JBDKLU010000150.1:0-25215 GCA_039795475.1 Actinomycetota bacterium
GCTTTCCTGCGGTGTACACACTGTCGTGCTCAAGAAGCAAAAGAGTATTGGGCTTGACGCCGGAAACTACCTCGGCGTGCACCTTGCGCTGAATCTCCCAACCATCGATGTAATCCACGAAGTTTGGAT
This sequence comes from Actinomycetota bacterium, assembly GCA_039795475.1. Taxonomy (GTDB): domain Bacteria; phylum Actinomycetota; class Actinomycetes; order Actinomycetales; family Microbacteriaceae; genus CAIOLM01. Next base: position 130 of record JBDKLU010000150.1, read on the forward strand.
TGAAGCCCAAGGGAATGATGTCAAACACATTGTTAGTTTACCCCTCCCGCGGAGAGTACCTTTGAGGAGTTGCAATAGGTGAATAATTATCCCCACTTGCGACATGTTTGGCTGTTATTGCGTCAGCAAAGTTGCTTAATCAACGCCATGACCGACTTCGATTACGACATCTCTGCGCGCGTTGGACGACAAATTGGTCCGAACCAATTCCTGGGGCACGTTACTGACCGCGCAGGTAACGCACGGTATGTGTCGTTACTCAAGCTTGAACCTGACCGTTCCGTGCCTGAGCAGGCGCGACATGTGCGGAAGGCATTTGCCGTTCATCAAGAATCTGGAGACATCTATGCCGTTTCAGAATTGAAACCCGATGCCGTAGAAAAACCACGCATTCGAGCATCGAACGATAGCCCGTCAACTGTTGCCGATATCTTGCTGAATCGCACGGTTAGTGCGGAATCTGCAAAGCGAGCTCCGTGGTTTCAACACATTCGAATGCAAATTTCGAAACGACGAAACTTAGCCTTGTTCGTTGCGGGTTTTGCCTGCATATGCGGCATCGCTGTAACGGTCGTGTCTCTTGCGGGCCCAGCGCCAACTCCGGCTGGACCTTCGAACATTGCTCTGGCTTCGCCCGTGCCGGCCGATCGTGGGCAAGTTGTAGAAGAGGAACAAGACGGCGAAGTCAAACTGTCCCAGCATGATCGTGCCAGCCGTGAGTGGTTTGAAAGCATCCTCATCAAAAAGGTTCCAAACTCCGTCGAGACTCAGATGCGCAAAGTTTTAGCCTGGACCCCTGGATCTGAAATTGCTACACGACTGATTTCTCAGACGGGCGACATGGCTCTCTTTGCGCTCTGCGCAATTGACACAGCTGGCAAGGATCATTGTGTTCACGTCGTTGTCGAAAGCGATGTGACAGGCCTAGGCGTGCGTCAAATAATGATGCCGACCACGTAATCGCGGTCGGCATCATGAGGGATGTATGGGCTAGAGGCCTAGGTCCTTTTCGAAGTCGCCTTCTTCGAGGCGTTCCTTGACTGCTACCAGGAAGCGAGCAGCGTCTGCGCCGTCGATGATCCGGTGGTCGTACGAAAGAGCCAAGTAAACCATCGAGCGAACGGCAATGACATCCTGGCCATCGAGCGAGACAACAACCGGACGCTTGGTGACAATTCCGGTGCCCATGATTGCCAACTGTGGCAAAAACACAACGGGAGTGTCGAACAGAGCGCCACGCGAACCAGTGTTGGTTAGCGTGAAAGTGCCGCCTGAAAGTTCATCCGGAGTCAACTGGTTCTCGCGAGTGCGAGTAGCAACGTCGTTGATTGCGTTGGAGAATTGCGCAATGTTCAGGCCGCCGGCGTTCTTGACAACAGGAGTCAACAGGCCACGCTCGGTGTCTACAGCAATGCTGATGTTCTCTGACGCGGGGTAAACAATGTTGTCACCGTCAACCGTTGCGTTGATGATTGGGTATGCCTGGAGGGCTTCCGTCGCCGCGACAGCAAAGAACGGAAGAAACGTGAGCTTTGATCCGGTAGCTGCCTGGAAGGCACCCTTGACGCGGTCACGGAGGTGGGCGATGCGGGTGACATCGACCTCTACAACGCTGGTCAGTTGTGCAGTGCTTTGCATAGAGATAACAGCACGCTCAGCCACAACCTTGCGCAGGCGAGTCATAGGCACCGAAGTGCCACGAAGCGGCGAGACCTGGAGAGGAGTGCGCTTGGGTGCTGCTGCGTGGAGAACTGGGCCGGCCGAGAGAACATCTTCCTTGCGGATGCGACCGCCGACGCCGGTGCCCTGTACCTGCGAAAGATCTACGCCCTGCTCGTTTGCGAGTTTCCGCACGATAGGCGTGACGTAACCCGACGAAGCAGCGTGTCCAGCAGGTGGGGTCGTAGCCGCGGGAGCTGCCGGGGCTGCGGGAGCAGCCGGGGGAGCAGAGACAACAGGTGCTACGGGAGCTGGAGGTGCAGGAGGCGTGACAACAGGTGCAGCAACGGGGGCAGGCGCTGCTACTGGTTCGGGTGCTGCAACGGGTGCAGGCTCGGCGACAGGTGCAGGAGCAGCCTCAGCGGCCGGTGCTGGAGCGGCAGAAGCGCCAGATCCGTCTCCGATGTGGGCCAGAACGGTTCCAACAGCGACAGTCTCGTCTTCCTGAACGAGAATCGCTTCGACGATGCCCGAGATGGGGGAAGGAATCTCGGTATCGACCTTGTCGGTCGATACTTCGAGTAAAGGCTCGTCAACCTCGACGCGCTCACCAACCTGCTTGAGCCAACGGGTAACGGTTCCCTCGGTAACACTCTCACCGAGTGCGGGAAGGCTTACGGATTCACTCATGAACCTAGAACTCCTTGTTTGAAATCAGTTGTCAGTTTAGTGGGCTAGAGCCGGGTGACTAGAGCGTGTGAAGTGGCTTACCAGCCAGGTAGAGGAATGTTTCACCCAGTGACTCGTTCTGAGTCGGGTGGGCGTGGATGAGTGGAGCGATGTCTTCCGGCTGTGCTTCCCAGTTCACAATGAGCTGAGCTTCACCGATGAGTTCGCCAACGCGGGCACCAATCATGTGGACGCCGACGATCGGTCCGTCAATGACACGAACAGCCTTGACGAGACCTGAGGTTCCAAGAATTTCGCTCTTGCCGTTTCCGGCAAGGTTGTACTCGTAGGACTGAATCTTGTCAGCGCCGTACTGTTCTGCAGCCTTTGCTTCGGTTAAACCGACGGAAGCAATTTCAGGCTCGCAGTATGTGACCTTGGGGATATTTACGTCCTCAATAATGATCGGATTGAGACCGGCGATCTCTTCTGCAACGAAGATGCCTTGTTGATATCCGCGGTGGGCAAGCTGAAGACCTGGAACGATGTCACCTACTGCGTAGACGCCAGGGATGTTGGTCTGCAGGCGTTCGTTCGTGATAACGAATCCGCGATCCATGGTGATACCGAGCTCTTCGTATCCGCAGTTAGCGGTAGCGGGGCCACGCCCGACAGCGACCAAGAGAATGTCTGCCTCGACAGTCGAGCCATCTTCAAGTGAAACAACGACGCCAGCATCGCTCTGTGTTACACCCGAGAAGCGAACACCAACCTTGAAGTCGATGCCGCGCTTACGGAATGCACGTTCGAGGTTTTTACTGATTGTTTCTTCCTCATTTGGTACGAGGTGAGGAAGTCCTTCGATGACAGTGACTTCGGCGCCGAATGAACGCCATACGCTGGCGAACTCAACTCCAATGACGCCGCCGCCGAGAATGGCGACTCGGTTGGGAACCCAGTCGATCTGCAGTGCGGTTTCGGAAGTGATGACACGACCTGAAATCTCAAGTCCGGGGAGAGACTTCGAGTATGAACCGGTTGCAAGAATGATGTTCTTGCCCGTGATTGTGTCTGCACCGACCTGGACTGTGGTGGGGGATGTGATGCGGCCTTCACCCTCGATGGTGGTGATTCCGCGGGCCTTAATGAGCCCCTGAAGGCCCTTGAACTTCTTTGACACAATGTTGTCTCGGTAAGCGTTGACACCATTCATGTCGATGCCGTTGAACGTGGCACCCACGCCATAAGCGGCAGCTTCACGAGAAACATCTGCAACTTCGGCGGCGTGAAGAAGAGCCTTGGTTGGGATGCAGCCGCGGTGAAGGCAGGTACCTCCAACTTTGTCTTTCTCAATGAGGGCTACAGACATGCCCAGTTCGGTTGCGCGCACGGCGGCAGAATATCCGCCACTTCCGCCACCAAGAACAACGAGATCAAAGGAAAGTTCAGCCACGGCTTAGGACTCCTAAAAGAGGTTTTCACGCGAAAACAGCGCGAGAAAACCCTACTACGGTCTGTGGGCTACGCGCCGGAGCGCACGAAGTCAATAAGCGCACGAACAGTGACACCTGTTGGGCCGGCACCGGTGAATCCGTAGGCAGACCCTGCATTGTCGGCGGTGCCTGCAATGTCGAGGTGTATCCATGGGATGGAATTTTCTTCGTCATTCTGTTTATTGCCGACAAATTCTTCGAGAAAAACACCGGCCAGAAGCATTCCGGCTGTTGTGTTACCGGGACGACCATTAATCAAATCAGCGATGTCTGAATTCAGAAGTGCTCGTAGTTCGACAGGGAGCGGCATGCGCCAGGCGTTTTCCCCGCTTTTCGCTGCACTCTGTACAAACCGATCGGCATCATTCGTATTGCCCATTGCGCCGACGGTACGCGTTCCCAGCGCTCCCTTCGCTGCACCCGTGAGAGTGGCAATATCAATAATTAAATCTGGGTGTTCTTCGCTAGCCATGCTGAGACCGTCAGCCAAAACCAATCGGCCCTCGGCGTCGGTATTGAGAACTTCAACCGTCTTACCGTTTCGAATCTTCAAGACATCATTCGGTTTAGTTGCGGTCGGTGAAGGCATGTTTTCAGCAAGGCACATCCACGCAGTTACATGCACGTCAGAATTTATAGTTGCCAGAGCTTCAATAACTGCGAGTACGGTGGCGGCGCCTGTCATGTCGTACTTCATGCCAACCATGCCGGCACCGGATTTGAGAGTCAAGCCACCCGTGTCGAAAGTGATTCCTTTACCGACGAGTGCGATGTGTCGGCGAGCACCGTCCGGTGCATAGTCGAGCTTGACAAGGCGCGGCGGATTGACCGAGCCAGCGCCGACTCCAAGAATTCCTCCCAGTCCGTCTTCGACGAGTTTTCTTTCATCCCACACCGTCGACGTGATTTTCAGATCGGCAATCCGAGACAGCGCGATCTCGGTCAGAATTTGCGGTGTCATGTCACTGGATGGCGTATTAACTAAATTTTTGACGGTTGCGACAGCTGCAATCTTGGCGCGAACCAGCTCGATGTCTGATTGGTCAACCTCTATGGATGAAACAACATTGATGGATTCAATGCCCGTCGAATCATTTTTCTGCGACTTGTACTGCGTGAAGTCGTACGAACCCAGTCCAGCGCCTTCCATTAGTGCAATGACTTCGTCGAGTGACGAAAGCTCCAACACGAAATCAAGTTGACCGAATTGAGCCAATTTCCTGGCTGCTGCTCCGGCAGCGTTGCGGATCGTGTCGGGAGTGAGTGCCGCTTGCCCAAGACCAAGAAGTGCTATTGGTCTGCGGTCTCCGCCGAATCCCGGAATGACCGTCACAGACTCCTCGGACGCGGATGCTCGAATGCTTTGTGCCGCTCGAGAAATTTCTGATGACTTGTCGTTGTTCACAACAACTTGTCCGTCAGAATTCTTTGTCAATCCGTATATGGCAACGGAGTTAGTTGAGTTTGACGTGGCTGGCGAAATGCTGAAAGTAGGAATGCTCACGTGTTCAGACTAGGGCGGGCATCCGTAGACTGAATGCGTGACAGACCCAGACGAGCTCGTGGACATTCTTGTTTCTGATGACAAGCTCATTAGCGGCATCCCGCTCATTGCTGGCTTGACCGGCTTTATGGATAGCGGCTCCGCAGTATCGCAGTCGATTGACTACCTTGTCGACACGCTCGATTCAACTGTTGTCGCGGAATTTGTCGCTGATTCTTTGCTTGATTACCGCGCGCGTCGTCCGACGATGTTTTTTGATCAAGATCATTTCACGGGCTATGAATCACCACGCCTGTCCGTGCGGTTGATGCGTGACGATATCGGTCAGCCGTTCTATCTTCTGAGCGGATTTGAGCCCGACTACCGCTGGGAAGCATTCTCACGTTCACTCCAGTGGCTTATTGATTACCTCGAGGTGTCGAGTTTTGTATGGGTGCACGCTATTCCCATGCCAGCACCGCACTCACGCCCGATTGGGGTTACGGTCAGCGGCACACGCTCTGACATTGTCGAGTCGCTGTCCGTGTGGCGTCCAAATACGCAGGTCCCCGGAAACGTCTTGCACATGGTCGAGTTTCATTTGCAGGAACGGGGCAATGAAGTCGTGGGATTTGTCGTACTTGTGCCTCACTATCTTGCCGATGCCGAGTATCCCAACGCCGCACTTGTTGCTCTCCAAAGCATCACGGCAGCTACCGGACTGATATTCCCCACAGATCGTCTTCGTGGTGAAGGTCGGGACTTTGACGCCAAAATCGATGAACAGGTTCGCACGAACGAGGAGTTAGCGGCGCTTGTGCGCAAACTCGAAGAAACGTATGACACATACATGAGTGAACAAAACATTCGTTCACCATTTATGGATGCAGAAGGAGACCTGCCCTCGGCCGAGCACATTGCGGCAGAGCTGGAAGGTTTCCTCGCCATGCAAGAACGCCACGAACGCGACAAAGAGTAGCTCTTGCCACGCGAGGCGTGTCAATCAAGACGTGCTAAGCGTGTAAGAATAGACCTAGGCCCATCGGGTTCCCACTTGGGGACTTGACATGGGTCCTCATTGTGGGCGCAAGAGCTTATCGAACGCCACACGCGTCGAGGTTGGGATCACATGGCATTTTTCGGTCGTCGTAAAAAGAATGACGCTGTCGCTGAAGTTGCTGAGGTTGCTCCCGCAAAGTCCTCCGCAACGACTAAGGCTGCTGCGAAAGCAGCATCTCCCGGTAAGGCTACGAAGGAAACAGTGACCAGCTCCAAAGCATCAGATTCGAAGAAACCAGCGACGGCCACCAAGAAGGCGCCGGCTTCAAAGGTCGCAACTGAGAAAACTGTTGCCTCAGGTGCCAAAGCATCTGCGACAAAGGCACCTGCAACTAAAGCGCCCGCTGCCAAGGCTTCGGTTAAATCTCCTGAAACTAAGAAACCGGTCGAGAAGACCGAGAAGTCAGCCGCTAAAGCTACTTCGAAGAAAGATGTTGTAGTTAAATCGCCTGCCAAAAAGACTGTTGCTGCACAGCCCGCAGCCAAGGCGCCGACAAAGGCACCCGCAAAGGCGACCGAAAAGCCTGCAGTCAAGTCCGCAAAATCAACAACGAACAAAGACTCTGCTGCGGTCACTAAGGCTACTAAAGCACCTGCGGCTAAAGCGCCAGTTGAAAAAGCCGCAACAGCTAAGTCTCCCGCAGCTAAAACTCCTGCGGCCAAAGCGCCCGCAGCCAAGTCACCCGTTGCCAAGGTTCCGGCAACCAAGGCTCCACGCGCAACAAAAGCAGCCAAAGCGTCAGATGAATCAGAGCTTGAAGAAGACGGCGAAGATGCACTCGATATTGAAGCCGATGGTGAAGATGACGTCGACGTCATCGAGGCAGTCGTCGTTGTTGATGGCGACGCAGACGCTGATTCTGACTCAGACACCGAAGAAGATGAAGAGAAGAAATCTTCGACCATAAATGCTGACGAGCCGCTTCCAACGGGTGCCATCGTTCTGTCCGCGTCTGATGATGATGACGACTTGCCTGTTATCTCAACGGCGATCACCGGGGCAACCGCTGACCCGGTTAAGGACTACCTCAAGCAGATCGGTAAAGTCCCCCTTCTCAACGCAGTAGAAGAGGTCGACCTTGCTCTGCGCATTGAGGCGGGACTGTTTGCAGAAGACAAGCTTGCAAATACTCCAAAAATGGATAAGCAACTTCGTCGTGAGTTGATGTGGGTTGCCAAAGATGGTCAGCGCGCAAAGTCGCACCTTCTCGGTGCAAACCTTCGACTCGTGGTTTCACTTGCCAAGCGCTACACGGGACGCGGAATGCAGTTCCTGGATCTGATCCAGGAAGGAAACCTCGGACTTATCCGTGCAGTTGAGAAGTTCGACTACACCAAGGGATTTAAGTTCTCTACGTATGCAACCTGGTGGATTCGTCAGGCTATTACTCGTGCCATGGCCGACCAAGCGCGCACGATTCGCATCCCGGTCCACATGGTTGAAGTAATCAACAAGCTTGCGCGCGTACAGCGTCAAATGCTTCAAGATCTCGGTCGCGAACCAACTCCTGAAGAGCTCTCTCGCGAGCTCGACATGACGCCTGAAAAGGTTGTTGAAGTTCAGAAGTACGGTCGTGAACCAATCTCTCTGCACACCCCACTCGGTGAAGACGGAGACTCGGAGTTCGGTGACCTCATCGAAGACACTGAGGCAGTAGTTCCTGCAGATGCTGTTGGCTTCACAATGCTTCAAAAGCAGCTCGAGTCCCTTCTGGATTCACTCTCCGAGCGTGAGGCAGGCGTTATTCGCATGCGCTTTGGTCTGGGGGACGGTATTCCCAAGACACTCGACCAGATTGGTGACACATTCGGGGTAACTCGCGAGCGCATCCGACAGATTGAGTCGAAGACGATGGCTAAGTTGCGTCACCCTTCACGCTCTCAATCACTTCGCGACTACCTCGAATAGGAGCCCCAAGTGCGTCAAGCATTAGCCGTATTCGCAGGAAAAGTTGCTCTCTTTCTAACTCGCCTTCGTGGTGGTGGATCGGCATTCCCTGGTTTCGTCGCGCTCAAAGTCGCTCCCAACCTGCTTTCCCGCGCATTCGCAGGCGTTCCAGAGGGCGTCGTTTTTGTACTTGGGTCAAACGGTAAATCCACGACGACGCACATGATCAGTGAGCTCTTCAGAGGTCATGGATTGAAAGTGTTTACAAATCCAACAGGTGCGAATCTGCCGCAGGGTGTAGCCTCGGCGCTTTTACCGCAGGTTGGTTTGTCTGGACTTGTCAAAGCAGATGTTGCTGTGCTCGAGGTCGATGAAGCCTTCGCAGAAGACTTGGCCAAGATGCTCAAGCCCCGTTTCGTTCTTGGGCTCAACACCCAGGTCGATCAGCTTTACCGTTTCTTTGAGACTGAGCGCGTCGGCAAGATGATGCTTGACGCCATGGCATTGGCCAGATCGGTAGCAGTGGGTAACGCCGATGATCCGTTCTTGTGCACTATTGATCACGTTGTCGCAGAAGCGGCTGTGGACAAGCCTGAGGTTCGCTACTTCGGTGTTGCTGAGAATGTCATCGCGGAAAGCCCGAACGGTTTGCTCAACGCTAAGAACTTCACCGCAGCCGCATCTGAGGTTGTTTCCAAGAAACGATCACGCCATGTCGAGGTCGTCGCGTACTCTGCTGAAAAAACGACCCTTTCAACGCAAGGTTCACTCCTTGATATCACGCTGCCAGCAGCTGGTTTGCACTACGCCATGGATGCTGCAGCCGCCGTAGCGATAGCACAGTCTCTTTTAGGTCAGCGATGGAGCGCGGAGAAAACGGTCACTGCTTTCGGTGCGATGAAACCGGCTTATGGTCGTGGGGAAGTCCTGCCGTTTGGCGAGACCGACGTCCAGTTCGTCATGTTCAAGAACCTCGCCAGTTTGCAACTCAATCTGGATTCTTTGACAGCAGAATCGGGACCGATTCTCTTGGCAATCGATGAGGGAACACCAGATATGTCGTGGATTTATGACATTCGCTTTGAAAACCTCCCTCGAGTAGAAATCATCACTGGCGACAAGGCCTGGCAAATGGCGACGTGCCTTGCGATGAAGGGCGTTTCAATCGGAAAGGTTGAGCCTGATATCGCTGCCGCCGTTGATCACATGCGTTCTCTGATCCAGCCGGGGCTCAAGCAAACCTGGATTGTCAATTATGAAGTAACGATGATTGCTCGCAGACTGATCGGATTCGGAGAATTGGAGACGCGTTCATCATGATCAAGCTCCTGCAACTTTTTCCTGCTGAACTTTCCGCGTCAGGCGATTCTGGAAACATTCAAACCGTGGCCTATCGTTTGCGTGCTCGAGGATTCGATGTGTCTGTCTTGGACTACACAGGTGAGGGTTCGCTTCCCAATGACGTTCACGGAGTATTCCTCGGAAACGGTCCGTGGTCTGCCGCGAAGATCGTTCTCGAGAATCTAAAGAGACAGTCTCAGGTTCTCAATGAATACGTCGCTCGTCAGGTACCCATTTTTGCGGTCGGTGCCGGAGCAGAAATCCTGGGCGTTGAAGTTACAGACGCAACGGGTGAAACGCATAAGGGGCTCGGCATTCTCCCGCTTAGTGCCTTACGCGAAGTGGACCGTCGAGTCGGCTACATGAAGATTGTTTCCGAGGGAGTCGACTTCGTCGGTTTTGGTGATTTCGCATCGATGTGGAAACTCGACGATGCCTCATACGCACTCGGCGAAGCAGTTGTTGGTGACCGTTCATCTGAGACATTCGTTGAAGGCGTCTGTACCGGTTCGCTCGTCGCTACACGCATGGTTGGGCCTGCCTTGCCACTCAACCCTGTCTTTGCTGATCGCATCGTCTTACTGGTTTTGGCTCATGCGGGTTTGAGCTCAGAACTCTCGCGCCTAGAGACGGATATCTATCCTGAGAATGCTCGTCGTGTGATTTTGAAGCACCTTGACACCCACTTCGCCACGATTGCCCTCTAAGTACGGTCATGACGGAGAAGACTGCGTTCGGGCCGCAAGCACTGCTTGATTCAGCAGCACTTCTCGGGAATGTTCAGACGGCTTCTTTGTCCAGCATCGATCTGTCTGCGGACGCTTTTGGGCATGGCGCCTCCTTCGTTCTATCTTCGCTTGCTTCGTTGACGAATTTAAGCTTTACTGCGGGTCGCCAATCTGAGGTTGATGACCTTCGTCGTCGATACCCCGGGCTCCACATCACGTGCGCGCCTATCGATGAATTCTCGGTCATGAGTGCGTATGGACTCCGTTCGAACAATCAAGGTTTTCTTCCGGTCATGACACTGAGTGCTCCAGTTGTAGCTGTAAAAAGCATCCGTCAAGGTGGTGGGGTTTCTTACGGCTACACATGGAAAGCAGATGCCGATGGCTTTCTTGCGCTCGTCGGGCTCGGCTACGCCGACGGTTTCGACCGTGCCTGGGGCAATCGGATAAATGCTCACAGGGGAGAGTCGCTATTTCCTGCCGTGGGGCGGGTCGCAATGGATGCCCACACTGTTTCAACAGGTAATGAAGAACTTACTGTGGGTGACATGTTGACCTACTTTGGAGTTCTCGGTACGAGCTGTATTTATGCAGAGGAGCTGGCGTTATCGGTGGGTGGCTCTCCGCTAACTGTCACTGCGAATCTCGGTTTGCGTATTGCGAGAGTTGTCTCGTGAAGCTGACGATTAACCTCGCAGCGTATGCACGTAATCTCACTACGCTGCAGGAACGACTTACCCCAGCTGAGCTCATGGCAGTGGTGAAAGACGACGCGTACGGTCATGGTCTCGATCGCATTATTCCGGTCGCGCTTCAGAGCGGGGTCAAGCGGTTCGCAGTCTTGGATATCCCCACAGGGCTTCACGTGCGAGAACTTGTCGCACAGAGGGATGTTCAGTTGTTCGCGTGGTTGTTCGATCACAGAGCTGATTTTGGTTCGGCAATTGACGCAAACATTGATTTGGGCGTTTCTAATCGACAAGTGCTTGATGCAATTGCTGCCGCTGGTGCTACGCGGGCTGCGCGCATCCATCTCAAAATCGATACGGGTCTGCACCGAAATGGATGCCCACCAGAATTGTGGCCAGATCTTGTCGCACATGCCGTAGCTCTTCAGGACGCTGGTGTCATTGACGTCATAGGAATTTGGAGCCATATCGGAGAGGCCTCAGACGAAGACGATGCCAAGTCACGTGCTGTTTTCATCGATGCGTGTGATCTTGCGATAAGGGCCGGGTTGAACATCCGTCAACAACACCTCTCAGCAAGTGCTGCGTCATTTGACCGACCCGATTTCCGATTCAGTTTTTCACGTGTGGGTGGCTTTTCTTACGGAGTCGCACCTGGAGACGGTATCGGCCCGGCAGATCTTGGGCTTGAACCTGTCATGAGCGCAACAGCAGACGTTATCAATGTCAGCAGTACTGAAGGAATGCGCGTTGCAACTCTTGACGCTGGATTTGTCGATGGCATCCCCGACTGGGTGGTTCGGCCCGGGCAAAAACTGCAGTTACCCCAAGCAGGATTTGACGTCAGTGTCCGGGGCACGCGATCACCCGTTTTGAGCGTTGACGCCCAAACGATGACCGTAGATGTCACCCACATCGCAGACATCGCCGTGGGCGACGTCGCTACGATTTTCGGTTCTCACTTCAACCAAGCGCCAGTTCTGCAAGAAATAGCAGATGCAATTGGCACTGTTGGTGAAGAAATTGTCGTGAGGGTTGGCCCTCGGAACGAACGTGAATACGTCGATTAGTTAGCGTCGTTTGTCGCAGTGAGCCGAGCGCTCTCGTCGTGCCATGTTGCCCCGAGACCGCGAAGTTTGTCTTCGTTTTTGCGACCGTGGTGTGCACAAAACAGAAGTGCGCTTCCGCTGGGCAGTGTCGCTCGAATGTACGCCTGGGCACCGCAGCTGTCGCAACGATCAAGGGCGGTTAGCTCGTTTGCAGGAGCTACTGTTCCGTCGTGGGTTTCAGCCTGAACGGTCATGGAATCTCCTTTGTAAACGAGTGAGGTGTACGTCATCAACTAAATCATGACCCGGTGACAGAAATGCGCGATTTATTGGGCATTTCGCTGAAAGCGGATTCATTCACACCCGGCGTTGTGACCCGGTATTTCTTTGGATTTTCGGTAGTTTCGACGAGTAAATACAACAGGGAGTTCTGTGTCGACCGAATATTCTGCCCGTCACCTGTCCGTTTTGGAGGGTCTCGAGGCCGTTCGCAAGCGCCCTGGTATGTACATCGGTACGACCGACTCTCGTGGTTTGATGCACTGTCTCTGGGAAATCATCGACAACTCTGTTGACGAAGCTTTGGCTGGCCACGGAAACGTCATTGACGTACGCCTGCACTCTGATGGTTCCGTTGAGGTGCGCGACGCAGCGCGTGGCATCCCTGTTGATGTTGAGCCCAAGACTGGTCTGACCGGTGTCGAAGTTGTCTTCACCAAGCTCCACGCCGGTGGCAAATTCGGTTCAGGGTCGTACGCGGCATCCGGCGGTCTGCACGGTGTTGGTGCTTCAGTCGTTAATGCTCTCTCAGAACGCCTCGACGTTGAAGTCGATCGTGACGGAAAGACGCATGCGATGTCTTTCCATCGCGGAGAGCCTGGAATCTTTGATGATTCGAAGGGGATCGCTCCTGATAACCCATTCACGCCCTTTGAAGAAAAATCTGAACTTCGCGTTATAGGCAAGGTTGCCAAGAACGTAACGGGCACTCGTGTTCGTTATTGGGCCGACCGACAAGTATTCACTCCCGGCGCTGCTTTTCAGTTTGATGACTTGGCTGCACGAGCGCGTCAGACAGCTTTCCTCGTTCCCGGCTTGCACGTAAAAATCGAAGACGAACGCAGTACAGAACCAGTAAAAACCGAGTTTGTCTTTTCAGGTGGAATCAGTGAATTCGCCGAGTTCCTAGCTCCAGATGCGCCTTTGACCGATACGTGGCGCCTCACTGGTGACGGCGAGTACTCCGAAACTGTGCCAGTTCTCGGTCCAGACGGCAACATGACAATGCAAGATGTATCTCGCTCCTGCCACGTTGACATTGCTTTGCGCTGGGGTGCCGGATACGAGACAAACATTCAGTCCTTCGTCAACATCATTGCAACGCCCAAGGGTGGAACGCATCTTGCTGGATTTGAACAGGCCGCTCTCAAGATCATCAGATCGCAGGTAGAAGCTAATTCACGAAAGCTCAAGGCAGGCAACGACAAGGTTGAAAAAGACGATGTTCTAGCGGGGCTCACCGCGGTCGTAACTGTGCGGGTTGCTGAACCTCAGTTCGAAGGACAAACAAAAGAGGTTTTAGGTACGCCGGCAGTTCGCCAAATTGTCGCCAATGTTGTTTCTAAAGCCCTGACAGCGCGGTTAACGTCGACAAAACGAGATGACAAAGCTCAGTCAGCATTGTTGCTAGAGAAAATCGTCAACGAAATGAAGAGCCGCATTTCGGCTCGCACAATGAAAGAAACACAGCGTCGAAAGAACGCGCTCGAAACTTCTTCGTTGCCTGCAAAGCTCGTTGATTGTCGCAGCAATGATGTTGAAGAATCGGAGCTCTTCATCGTTGAGGGAGACAGTGCACTTGGCACCGCAAAGCTCGCGAGGCGCAGCGAGTTCCAAGCCCTCTTGCCCATTCGAGGCAAGATTCTGAACGTTCAAAAGGCCAGTGTTAGCGACATGCTCCACAACGCGGAGTGCGCATCCATCATCCAGGTCATCGGAGCTGGATCGGGTCGAACCTTTGACTTGGATGCTGCCCGCTACGGCAAGGTGATTCTAATGTCAGACGCCGATGTCGATGGTGCGCACATTCGCACCTTGTTGCTGACTCTTTTCTTCCGTTATATGCGTCCGCTCGTTGAAGCCGGCCGCGTTTTTGCTGCCGTTCCGCCGTTGCACCGAGTAGTAATTGTGAATCCTGGTTCAAAGGCTAACGAGACTGTTTATACCTACAGCGAGGCAGAACTACAGACTCTCCTTGCGCAACTTCAAAAGCAGGGCAAGCGTTATCAGGAGCCAATTCAGCGCTACAAGGGTCTCGGTGAAATGGACGCAGATCAACTAGCCTTGACCACCATGGACCGTGAACACCGTTCACTGCGCCGTGTTCGAATTGAAGATGCCGCTGCTGCAGATAATGTCTTTGAACTCTTGATGGGTAACGAAGTTGCTCCGCGACGGGACTTCATCATCAGCGGATCGAGCCGAATGTCTCGCGATCGAATTGACGTTTAGGTCAACGACCTTTAGAGCGTTGAGGAACCCACGAACGTTACGTCACCTGTAAGTTTTTCGCCGCTGCCATCACGCTTTCCCATGGTGGTCGGGATATCCCGAGGACTTCCGTCTAGACCGTTGGCTGCGGCGGGTGATTGCCCAACCCAGGCAACGAGAAGGGCATCTTCGCCCTTGAGGAGCGCGTGTGAACGCACACCACCAGTACCGCGCCCCTTTGACGGGTACTCAGAATAGGGGCTGACCTTTATGCGTCCAGAGTCTGTTCCCATCAATGTCGAAAAACTCGTAGAAACCGTCACGACAACGTTCTCGACACGAGAGTCAGCTGCGCCAAAGAATATGACGGAAGAGTCATTTGAGAGCCTGATGCCTGCCATGCCTGCAGCGCTGGCGCCTTGAGGTCGTACAGCATCTGCCGCGAACTTGAGCAACTGAGTGTCGGAAGAAACAAAGACAAGATCGTGCTCATCTGCCGCTGGTGCTGCTCCAACAACCGAATCACCGTCCCGAAGGCTAATCAGTGACAACCCACTCTTGGGCGAAAGCGAATTAAGGTCAATGCGCTTGACCACGCCGTCCTTGGTGCCTAGTGCGAGGGGAACTTCTGAGTTGAGCGCGGTTATCGCAACGATAGTCTCGGCCGGCTCGAGTTCGATGTAGTCCTTTGCTGCCACGCCAGCAGAAAGCGCCACCGCGTTAGCGGGCACCCCGGGCAGGTTAATTGGGGAGAAGTGGATAAGGCGACCTGCGCTTGTTACAGCACCAATTGTGCCTCGACGACTCGTGATGACCGATGAACGCACGCTGTCGTGAAGACTTCGATGTGCACTCATCGCTACCGGAGAATCAAGTGATTCGATGTCGACTCGAACGAGAACACCGTCGGCGCTCAGCGCCACTCGGCAGGGACTATCTTCGACCTGAAGAGGTGCAGCATTCGCTGCACGTTTCGCAGCTACCGTTTCAACAGTCGACGTAGAAAGAACCGTGCGTCGAGGGGTGCCGAGGGCTTTGCTTACAGCGTCGAGCTCAGAGCCAACGACGCTGCGTAATTTTGTCTCGTCGGCAAGAATTGACTCAAGTTCAGAAATTTCTTCGCGGAGTGTCTGAGCTTCAGATTCAAGCTCCACGCGACTGAATTTAGTAAGTCTACGGAGGCGTAATTCAAGAATGTACTCAGCCTGAGGTGTCGAAAGCTCAAAGACCTCAATGAGTCGAGTGCGTGCTTGTTCCGAGTCGTCGCTGGTACGAATCACTTGGATAACCTCATCAATGTCAGCGATTGCGATGAGAAGACCATCAACAAGGTGCAAGCGATCTTTGCGTTTTCCCAAGCGGAAAGCGGATCGACGGCGCACTACAGATAGTCGGTGGTCAACGTAGACGCTTAGCATCTCGCGTAGACCGAGTGTCTGTGGGCTTCCATTTACGAGTGCAACGTTGTTGATGCTGAAACTGTCTTCGAGCGGTGTGTATCGATATAGCTGTTCGAGTACAGCATCCGGGTTGAAGCCAGTCTTGACTTCGATAACAAGTTTTAAACCGTGGTGGCGATCTGTCAGGTCAACGACGTTGGAAACACCCGTGATTTTTTTGCTACTCACGCCCTCTTTTATTTTGTCGATGACCTTCTCGGGTCCGACAAGGTACGGAAGTTCAGTTACGACAATGCCTGTCTTGCGGGCAGACACATTCTCTACGGTCGATTTAGCGCGAATTCTGAATGCGCCGCGACCGGTTTCATATGCCTCTTTGATGCCGTCGAGTCCCATGATTGTTCCGCCGCCAGGCAAGTCGGGGCCGGGCACATACGACATCAATTCTTCGAGTGAAGCGTTTGGTTTGTTGAGTAATAGCTTCGCGGCAGCGACGACCTCGACAAGGTTGTGTGGAGCCATATTTGTTGCCATACCGACTGCGATGCCGCTAGCACCGTTGACGAGCAAATTAGGAAAGGCGGCGGATAGAACCTGAGGTTGCTCTAGCTGATTGTCGTAGTTCGGTTCGAAATCAACGACATCCTCATCGAGGTGTTCAGTTAGTGCAAGAGCGGCTGCAGCCAATCGAGCTTCTGTATAGCGAGCAGCTGCAGGACCGTCATCGAGAGAACCGAAGTTTCCGTGACCGTCGATCAGTGGCACCCGCAAGGAAAAGTCTTGAGCAAGGCGAACGAGTGCGTCGTAAATTGATGCATCACCGTGTGGGTGAAGTTTTCCCATAACTTCGCCAACGACGCGAGCCGATTTAACGTGTCCACGGTCGGGTCGAAGCCCCATCTCTGCCATTTGAAAGAGGATGCGTCGCTGCACTGGCTTGAGGCCGTCTCGCGCATCAGGAAGTGCGCGTGAATAGATAACGGAATATGCGTATTCCAAGAAGGAATCTTGCATTTCGGTAGCGACATCAATGTCGGAGATGCGTTCGGCGGATGAGGCAGGGGACGACGAAGGCGACATAATGTTCTCGATGCTATCCACCAAAAACCCTGATTCCGTGAGCCTTGCCGACATTGTGCCAAGTTGCTTTGTATCTCTTGGTTGGCGGGAAGAGACTCCTGTCTTCGAGGTACCTTCGTGTCGCGCCACGATCCTCATCCTCGTTGATGGTTTAGGCGTCGAAAACATACGAAATGCGAGTGGGTACTCTCGCTTTCTTGCTCAGAGTTTGAACGACTCGATCACGGCTTCCACTGTTTTTCCGTCTACGACGGCGGCTGCATTGTCATCACTCGTCACAGGTGTCCAACCTGCGGAGCACGGAATTCTCGGTTATCGAGTCATGAACCCAGAGACTGGCGAGCTTGTGAACCAACTCAATGGTCTGAACGAAAACCTGGTTGATGCAGGATGGATGGGCGTTCCGAGCTTGATCAATGGGGCGAGTGTCGAGGGCAAGAGCGTGTGTGTCATTGGTCATCCACGCTTCGCGCAGTCAGCACTCACTCGAATGCTGTACGGACAGGCGCTATATGTGGCATCGCGCTCCATAGAAGAGCGTCTACGAGAAGCACAATTGCGTGTTCAGCGTGGTGACGAGGGGCTTATCTTCGTCTACATTTCAGACCTTGACGAAGCGGCACACGCGCATGGCGCAGGTTCTGATGCATGGCTAAACAAGGTTGAAGAGCTTGATGGATTGCTCAAAAGTCACGTTGCGGCAGTGCCACGGGACATCAATGTGGTGGTCACAGCCGATCACGGAATCATCGACATCCCCGTTTCGCAGCACTTGAATTACCCCGAGGAATTACTCACGGATGTTGAACAGGTCGGGGGAGAACCGCGATGTCTGCAGCTCTTTCTCAGCGATACGGCGTCGGTGTCAGACGTTATGGAACGCTGGCGCAATCATTTTGGCGACGAGGTGAATGTTTCAACGCGTGATGAAGTATTCGCACGCTCTTATAACCAAAATTTGTCGTCACGTGGCGCACGAGCCGGCGATATCTTCGTTGAAGCCGGCATGGCAGGAGCGTTGTATGCCGCTTCTGACCCCACTGCTCCGGGGCGTAACATGGTTGGGCAGCATGGAGGAACGACGCCTGCAGAGATGGAGATCCCGCTCATCGTTTGGCGGGGTGGCGAAAAGCTTGTCCTGGGCTAGATAAGGTCGTCGTCGGATTTTGTTTCCGACACAATCTCATCCCACTTTGGCATCGTTGGTCTGTTTCGCTTGTGGCCTCCCGTGTTGCTTAGTGGGAATACGGGCGCACTGCTGCTGATATCGAGGTCGTCGGTTTCATCCAAGGAGATGTCGAGTGAGTCCTGGACTAGCTCCTCTACGGGAGCAGTTCGCGCAGCCACGTCTTCTTTGAGCCAAGCGGGCGCATCATCGGAGTTGCTGCGGCGACGACGAAGGGCTTCCAAAAGGTCTTCTGAGTCGATGCTTGTCACAACGGCTTCAGGGGCATCTTCAATGAAGATGCTTGTCGATACGCCGGATTCATTGATCTCAGAGATTGGCACATCTGCAGCTGAAACGTGATTGGGCACAGCTCGCAAGGTAGGTGCTGGCGTGGGTTCAAAGGATCCTGGTGCAGAAAGCTTCAACGCTTCATCGTTGACGGGAAGAACATGCGATCGTTTTGCGTCGAAATTCCAACGTGCGTCCTTCTCGATGCCCCCGACAGTGAAAGAAATTTTGAGGATCCAGCGACCATTTTCGTCTTTCCACGCGGTCCATAAACGTTCACGACCATCGACAGAATCAAGGCGTTCGCCGATCACCTCACCAAACAAACTGGCATCACCGCTCGTCTCAACGTGAGCAAACGCAGGAAGTGTTTGCGCGGTTGTTATCACATACTCACGTTCCGCCATGACAGGTCCGGAATAGCGTTCAATTTGCTCAATGGAAGCACCGGTCATGTGTGCGACTTCTGCGTCTGACAAACCAGAGCGCAAAAGTGCTTGAATTTCGCGTGGGCTAACTCGGGCTTCGTTGGAGGCAGAAGCTGCCCTCTTCAATCGGGCTAGCGATGCGTCATCAACGCTGATGCGGTACTCAATGCCGGCGTCGTCAAGAGCAATGATGGTTGTCTTCTCGACGGACGTGATTTCTAAATCAGGCATGCGACGGGCCTCTCTTCAAGTCTTACCGCTGCTTGGAAGATTGCCACGTATTGCCGTGTTTAGTCACGTTTTCTTGTGGCGAGTTGGCATATTTAGGTAAACCTCGACTCAACACGGCAGGTTGTTTTGTGTTTGGTCGAGTTCTAAGGCAAACTATCGGCGCTGACAGGTGACTGTCGATGGACTACTGATGTGAATGTGGATGAAAAATGGCAACTGACTACGACGCCCCTCGTAAGAACGACACTGATGACGCCGAATCAATTGAGGCTCTCAAAGAACGCGTTCCCGACAAGCTCTCTGGCGTTGTAGACGGCGACGACGCTGATAACCCCGGAGGTTTTGAACTCGGTGGTGCTGACCTGTCTGACTTGGAACTCGATGTCGTTGTTCTTCCGCCTCAGGCAGACGAATTTACATGCGTCGAATGTTTCATCGTCAAGCACCGCTCTCTTTTGGCCAAAGAGTCAAAGCTCGGTCCGATCTGCAAGGAATGTGCCTCCTAAATAAGTTGGCACTCGCGTATTACTCGTTAGGAACGAGCCTGGCGCAGAGCTTCTGCGAGCTTTTGTGGGTGACGGGTTGAGACAAGCCAGTACGGTGTTGGATCTGATTCATCGGTAATTTCAAGTTTGACGACGCCGGGCATAAACGCACGGAATTTTGTGTACGCACGTGAATCTAAACCGGTTCCGCGTTCCACTCGCGCAGCGTCTCCAGAGAAGGCACTGACGGCACCAATGAATTCTGTTTCAACCATTGCTGAACCGTAGACGAACTTCTCTGCATCAACGATTACGTGCGCGCTTCGAAAAATGACGAAGACCAAGAATGCGCCGTAGATAACAATCCCGGCAATCACGCCAATCCAAATGTTGAAGGGTGCGGCAACCAAGATCAAGGCTGGTACCAGCGGGAGAAATGAGACGCATGACCAGAAAGTCGGCCACAGGCGTTCGGAGTAAGTTGCCATGTATCCATCTCATCATGGTTCTTCGACTAACCTCGACACGTGACTGATTTCGCAGAGGTGCTATTCACGGGTTCGACAGAACCTACATTTGCGCACCCAGGAGATGCCGGCGCCGATATTTGCTCGAACGAAGCACTCGTTATCGCTCCAGGGCAGCGTGTAATGGTTTCCACGGGACTATCCGTCGCGCTACCCCTTGGGTATGTCGCCTTTATCGTGCCGCGCAGCGGTCTAGCGGCAAAGCACGGAATAACCATCGTGAACTCACCAGGAACTGTTGATGCTGGTTATCGAGGTGAAATCAAGGTGACGCTCCTAAATACAGATTCAACCCATTCTTTTGCTGTTGAAATTGGTGATCGCATTGCGCAAATGATAGTTATGCCAATTTCTCGCCCGCGCTTCGTTGCAGTTGATAAATTGCCGGAGAGTCATCGGGGTGAGGGTGGCTTTGGGTCGACCGGGATAAAGTCGGGAAGCGGAAACTAGTGTCAGATCAGAACATCGAAGATTCACAGTCGCAAGAGGTTCGTGAAGTCCTTGGTCCCTATGACGACTCAGAAGTGAGTGGCGTTCGACCCTGGGTTGATTTGGGCAGCCTCAAGCTCATTCCCCGGGAAGGACTTAACCTGCGCCTGGAAATTGAAGACGGGACAAATAAGGTCGTTGCAGCATCACTCGATATGGCCGGATCGACGCTCCAGATACAGCCCTTTGCGGCATCGCGATCTGGGGGCCTATGGGACGAAATACGTGCCGACCTCAAGCGGCAACTTGAAGAGCAATCCGGTCGCGTCATCGAGCAGGAAGGACCACTCGGGCTCGAGCTGCTTGCAGATGTTCCCGTGATGGTGCCCAACGAGGGGCTTGTGTCGCAACCTGCACGTTTTATAGGTGTTGATGGTCCGCGCTGGTTTCTTCGTGGAGTAATCGCTGGTCCCGCAGCAACAGACTCGGTTCTCGGAGCAGAAATGATGGATATCTTCCGTGGGCTCGTTGTTGTGCGTGGCAATGCGCCTATGCCGCCGAGGGAGCTTCTTCCACTTCGCATTCCTGCACAGGCGAGCGGCTCACTTTAGTGAGCAAGAAGCATGAGCACCCACTGCTAAAAGCCCTCGGGGGAGTGCTTGGTATTTTTGAGGCTCTCATTCCCTCAACGATTTTTGTTGTGGTTTTTGCTCTGACCGCGACAGCCACGAGCTTCCCGGTTATGGCGATCATCTTGTCTGCTTCGGCGTCAATTGTTTTCATTGCCGTACGTGTGATCCGTAAGGAGGGGGTGACTCAGGCCATCGCCGGTCTTATTGCCGTTGTTGGATCGTTTGTTTTAGCCCTGATGTCCGGTCGAGCTGAAAACAATTTTGTGATCGGCATCTGGACTAATGCCGCCTACCTGTTGGCTTTCATCATCAGCTTGGCTTTCCGCTGGCCCCTTGTCGGTGTTGCTATTGGCCTGTTCACGAAGCGCGGTCATAACTGGCGCCAGGATCCGAAGTTGTTCACAACGATGATGTGGCTCACAGCATTGTGGTGCTTCATGTTTGCGTTACGTCTCGTTGTTGAAGTTCCGCTTTACATTGCTGCCAACGTTGGAGCTCTCGGAGTGGTCAAACTAGTGCTCGGTTTGCCGCTTTATGCCCCTGTTGTTGTCGTTACATGGTTGTTTGTGCGGGGTATGTTTCTTGAAAAAAAACCGGAGAATCTCCCACTCGCGACTAAATAGATATATCTTGATATCAAGATACTTTTCATCGTTCATGGTGAACGATGTCGCATGAGGAGAAGCACGTGACTGCAGTCAACAGCTTTGGTGCAAAGAGCACCTTGTCAGTAGCCGGCAAGGACTACGAAATCTTCCGAATTGATTCGGTCCCTGGCTTTGAGAAGTTGCCATTTAGTCTCAAGGTCCTACTCGAAAACCTGCTTCGCACCGAAGACGGCGCTAACGTCACCTCCGAGCAAATTCGCGCTCTGGGCAGCTGGGTTCCCACGGCTGACCCCGACACTGAGATTCAGTTCACCCCGGCCCGCGTAATCATGCAGGACTTCACCGGTGTTCCCTGTGTCGTCGACTTGGCCACCATGCGTGAAGCGGTTGCGGAACTTGGCGGAGACCCCAAGCGAATCAACCCGCTTGCCCCTGCAGAGCTCGTCATTGACCACTCGGTCATCGCAGATCTGTTTGGTTCAGAGGATGCGCTCGAGCGCAACGTTGAGATCGAATACGAGCGCAACGGTGAGCGTTACCAGTTCCTTCGCTGGGGCCAGACAGCGTTTGACGACTTCAAGGTCGTTCCGCCTGGAACCGGCATCGTGCACCAGGTCAACATTGAATACTTGGCACGCGTCACCATGTCACGCGTTGTGAACGGTGTTCTTCAGGCGTACCCCGACACCTGCGTTGGCACCGACTCGCACACCACCATGGTCAACGGCCTCGGTGTGCTCGGTTGGGGCGTCGGCGGAATTGAGGCCGAGGCAGCCATGCTCGGTCAGCCCGTCTCGATGCTTATCCCCAAGGTTGTTGGCTTCAAGCTCACCGGCAAGGCTCCGACCGGCGTGACCGCAACAGACGTCGTGCTCACCATCACCCAGATGCTGCGCAAACACGGCGTGGTCGGCAAGTTTGTTGAGTTCTACGGTGCTGGTGTTACCGCTGTTCCTCTCGCAAACCGTGCCACCATCGGCAACATGAGCCCCGAGTTCGGTTCGACTGCGGCCATGTTCCCGATTGACGATGTCACGCTCGACTACCTGCGTCTTACCGGACGTAGCGAGGAGCAAGTGGCTCTCGTTGAGGCTTACGCTAAGGCACAGAGCCTGTGGCACGACCCAAGCGTCGAGCCCGTGTTTAGCGAATACCTCGAACTTGACCTGGCTACGGTTGTTCCGTCGATCTCTGGGCCTAAGCGTCCGCAGGACCGTATCGAACTCTCGAAGGCTAAGGCACAGTTTGCAACTGACCTGCCGACCTACAACCCCGGGTCCCCGGCACAGGTCACCTCGAAGGCTGGTGAGTCGTACGAGCTCAAGAACGGCGCTGTGACCATCGCCGCCATTACCTCGTGCACAAACACCTCGAACCCTTCGGTCATGCTCGCTGCAGGTCTTCTTGCGCGTAACGCTGCTGCAAAGGGTCTCAAGGCAAAGCCGTGGGTTAAGACCATGCTGTCGCCCGGATCGAAGGTTGTCACGGACTACTACGCCAAGGCAGGACTTACGGACAGCCTCGAAGCACTCGGCTTCTTCAATGTTGGTTACGGATGCACCACGTGTATTGGTAACTCTGGACCGCTTCCAGAAGAAGTATCGGCTGCAGTCAACGCGAATGACCTCGCCGTTACCGCAGTACTCTCGGGTAACCGAAACTTTGAAGGTCGCATCAACCCCGACGTGAAGATGAACTACCTGGCCTCGCCGCCTCTCGTCATCGCATACTCGCTGGCTGGCACCATGGACTTCGACTTCGACACCGAGGCACTTGGCACCGGATCCGATGGCCAGCCGGTCTTCCTCAAAGACATCTGGCCTACGGCCGAAGAGGTTCAGGCCACCATTGACTCGTCGATTGACTCGGGCATGTACGACCACGAGTACGCGTCGGTATTCGAGGGCGACGAGCGCTGGCGTTCACTGCAGACTCCGACGGGAGCTACTTTCGAGTGGAACCCGAAGTCGACCTACGTTCGCAAGCCCCCGTACTTCGAGGGCATGTCGAAGACCCCGTCACCGGTTCACGACATCGCGGGTGCGCGTGTTCTCGCTCTGCTCGGTGACTCGGTTACTACTGACCACATTTCGCCCGCAGGTTCTATCAAGGCGGGTACCCCGGCTGCCCAGTACCTCGATGCCAATGGAGTCGACCGCTCCGACTACAACTCGTACGGATCCCGCCGCGGAAACCACGAGGTTATGATTCGCGGAACCTTCGCGAACATCCGTCTGAAGAACCAACTTCTTGACGGTGTAGAAGGTGGCTACACGCGAGACTTCACTCTGACAGATGGTCCGCAGTCGTTCATCTACGACGCGAGCCAGAACTACCAGGCTGCTAACACCTCGCTCGTTATCTTTGCGGGTAAGGAATACGGCTCGGGTTCATCTCGTGACTGGGCTGCCAAGGGCACGAGCCTTCTCGGTGTGAACGCCGTTATCGCTGAGAGCTTTGAGCGTATTCACCGATCGAACCTCATCGGCATGGGTGTTATCCCGCTGCAGTTCCCTGCTGGACAAAGCTGGTCGTCGCTGGGTCTCGACGGAACTGAAATCGTCACCATTGAAGGAATCGAGCAGCTCAACGCTGGCGTTACCCCGAAGACACTGAAGGTCACGGCTGCACCGAGTGCACATTCGGCTGCAGGTAAGCAGACCATCACCTTTGATGCTGTCGTTCGTATCGACACACCTGGTGAGGCTGATTACTACCGCAACGGTGGCATCCTCCAGTACGTTCTGCGTTCACTGGTCGCCTAAAACAACTACAGTCATGATGCCCCGGCAATGCCGGGGCATCATGCGTAGAATCACACCATGGGCTTGCTCGAAAACATTCGTGGACCACGCGATCTAGACGCTTTGTCGAAAGATCAACTTCAGCAGTTGTCCGGCGAGATTCGCGCTTTTCTCGTTACTGAAGTAGCCCGCTCGGGCGGTCATCTTGGTCCGAACCTTGGCGTCGTAGAGCTGACTATTGCTCTTCACAGAGTTTTTGATAGTCCGCGCGATGCCATAGTTTTCGACACAGGGCATCAGTCGTATGTTCACAAGCTGCTTACAGGTCGTCAGGATTTCTCTCGACTGCGCGAGCGCGGTGGACTCGCGGGTTACCCACAACGATCTGAGTCGGAGCACGACATCGTTGAGAGCTCACACGCTTCAAGCTCACTGTCGTGGGCTGACGGTATCTCTCGCGCATTTGAGATGACCGGGAATGCCGATCGGCATGTTGTTGCGGTAGTTGGTGACGGTGC
>JBDKLU010000151.1:0-4651 GCA_039795475.1 Actinomycetota bacterium
CTTTCTTGTCGGTGAAGCCGTTCTTGTAGAAACGGGCAACAAGCGTCAGTGATTTTCCGGCGTCGGCATTCGTTGGCGTGTACGACGACAGCTCACCGACCGTGCTCGATCCACGTTTCCATGTGTAGCTCACACTGACACCGGGCGTGGAGCTACCCGAGGTTTGAGCCTGAAGCTCGCTACCTACTGCGGCCGTGCCCGAGATCGTCACCGTCGGAACAGTGAGCACGCCACCCTTGACTATCGCGGATTCCGCAGAAATAACCGTGACCTGGTACGAACTCGAGGTCGAGACCCTCACCATAACTTGGATTGTCGAACCGGCATCTTCTTGTGTGAGGGCATAGGTGCGGCCAGTCGCGACAAAAATTCCGTCCCGTAGCCAGTTGTACTCGTACGTGGCTCCCGCAGGTAGCCCGAGGAACGTTCCCTTGCTCGCGCTGAGGATATTGCCGACCTTGAGCGAGCCCGAAATTGCTGGCAATTTCTTGACCCCGACGGTGGTTTGAGTGTTGTCCACCACCACACGCGCGTCGTAGATATAGGAAACGCCATTAAAGAACTGCGACTGACTAGCCACAATGAAGCGTGAGCCGTCGCTGGCGAACGCGGCCGAATACGGATCAAGCCATCCCGCATCCGCGGCCTGACGAGTCCAAACGATTGACCAAAAACTCGGCGCTGATGCATCATTGGCGATCAACAAATCCATTGTTTGGGTCATGTTGTTCAACACCACCAAGGCAAGCCGCTCGGGCGCTGAACCAGACTGGGCGATGAAACTTAGTTGCGTCACGTCGGTCAATTCGTCGTAATAGGGCGGTGAAACGATCGTCGCCTTGACACCACTGATGACGAGCTTGTTTGAAATGGATGCAGTGACAACGTCAATGTGGTTCGTAAGACAAGTTCCCAGCTCACAGGTGAGAGCGATTTTTGTTCCCGCATCGTTCATCGCCATGTGATGGTTGCCGCTAATGGAAATCGACGGAAAGTATTTGACCTTCGTCGACAAATCCACAGCGCCACCTCGCGCCGTGGGCGAGAACGCCACTAGCGCCGTAGAGAATGTGTCGGTGTTCCAGGCTGCGGCGATGACTCCACCATTTCGCGACATTGTGAGGTTGATCGCACCCATCGGCCCCTTCTGGGCGGGCGCGGTCATGGAATAGGTCTTCAGTCGAGATGCGTAACAGTTATGGGAGCAGACATACACTTTGGCAGTTCGGAAGGCATACGACGACTCCGCCGTCGAGTCAGGGGTTGCCGACGCACCCAACGCGACAATCGCCCCGTCGTCGCTGATGGCGACATCCGAGTGATGCATGTTAATGGTGTAGCTATCCGGCAAATGCTGCGTTGTCGTCGAACTCGGGTTTGCTAGATCGATCACGCCGTAGCCGAACACAGCTGTGTCAACGTCGAATTCGCGCCACATAGCGACGGCTCGCGACCCATCCGAAGACATCGCGACCTTCATGGTGGATGGCCACGAAAAGGCCGAGGTAAAGCTCTCCGCCCACGAGTTGTTAATCACCGAGGGATTGGCAGCGTTGAGCGGCCATGACACCCGAGCTACACGCGGGGTGAAAGAAAAGTCAGAGTTGGCCGTCATCCACGAAATCATGCCGAGTGTGCCGTCGTCGGAGAGGAAGACCTTGAGGTGCATCGGAACTCCGCAGTTTTCACCGGGTGTCACCTCGGCAAGAACTGGAGTGTCCGACCAGAGAGTGTAAGAATTCCCGACGGTGCCGCCACGGACCTCGATATTGGAATGACCCGGATCACATCCGTTCGCACCAACTGGAAGGAAGACGGAGAGCGCTCTATCGCCGGCAGCGTTGATGGCTACAACCGGACCAGAACCGGCGTAATCGGTGCCCGCGTAGGGCGCGTAGACATTGCCGTGCGGGACGGAGTCCGGCGTGGCTGATGCCGGGCTCACGGCGACAAGCGCGGCGAGTGCGACGAGAACGCTGGTGACGAGGGCGGTGACTCTGCGCGTGTTCATGGCTTCAGCCTATGGATGGGTTTCCCCGCTGCCTAGCCCGAATATTCTCGTGCCGGATTCGTGGGGTTAAACGTGGGGTTACCCCGAGGTAATGAGAAACGGCCCGGGAGATTCCCGGGCCGTTTCCGTGAAGCTGGCGACGGTCGCTGGTTGAGTTGGCGCGAAGCGCCTTATCAAAACCTGCCCGTGAGACCAGCTGGGGTTTTTATTTACTTGCCGCCGCAGCAAGCGCCGCCGCAGCATCCGCCCTCTTCGCCACCGCCGGTGACGGCTGAGGGTGTCTCAAGATTGATGTTCTGTACTGCCATGGTTACCTCCTAATGTGCGCCCGCACTATGGGCGCGAGTTCTACCTATAAGTGTGCGCCTGTTTCGCGGGAAATCCAAACAGGTTCGCTGTGGGGTGAACTTTGGACTCTCGAAGGGAAGGCAAGGTTGATCTAGTTGCTCATCGTTGAGATCATCGACTGAATGCTTTAGAGGGGGATCCATGGCAACCGGTGGTCAAATAACGACGTTGGGAGCACTACTTACGGATGTGAGTCTGCTCGAAGTTCCAGATTTTCAACGAAACTACGCTTGGGAAGAGTCAAACGTTGATGACCTACACCGGGATATTCTAAGCGCTGAACTGACCGACCGTTCTCATTTCATCGGTTCCACGATTTTGATGAAGAAGCCGAATAGCGGTGAGGCTCGAGAATTCTTGATCGTTGACGGCCAACAACGGTTGACGACGATCTTCATGTACCTGTCTGTTATCCGGGATCGCGTCGCATCTCTCGACGAGCAACGTCTCCCAGCATCCGGAGGTGGAAACCCCGTAGACGTGTTGAGCAAGGTTCAAGAATTTTTATTTAGCGACGAGGAGAGTGGAACTCAGCGGTTCAGGTCAAATCCCCTCAATCGCAAAATGTTTGCTGAGCAAATCATTCGATTCCCCGCTCCAGATCGGAAGGCCTTGCCGAAGAGGCACTTCAATTTCTCTCTTGCTCTACGAAAGGCCTACGCGAGGGTTGAAAAGAAGGTTGACGAGTCCATAACAAAGCTGCCAGCAGGAAAAGATTCGCTGCGATTCCTGTACGACATGTTCCTAACGATCCGTTCCAAGCTGCAGATTCTTGCCATCTATACGGATTCATTCGATGAATCCTTCGACATCTTCATGACTTTGAACAGTCGAGGCATGGCTCTCGGCCCATCAGACCTCGTCAAGAGCGAAATCTTTAAGAACATAACTCAAGGAGAGCCCGACAACCTGACGGAGACACTAAGCGCCGGACTCACAACCGAATGGAAGAAGATCTCCGACCAGTTGGAGGACTTGGACATCGATCAATTCCTGCGCCATTACCTGGTCTCTACCCGCCCCGGACCAACGACAGGTAAGCAGGTATACCCCACCTACCAGGAAGTAATTAGGGAAGACGTCAGTGGCACACACAAGGTCGCATCGCAGAAACTCTTAAACAATTTGATCGATCAATCCGCCCTATATGCGACTTGCGCCCAGGCTTCCTACAGCGGTGACGACAAACTGAATACTTACCTCCGTGTCATGGCGAATGTTCAAGACTCCTATCGCGTCTTTCTGATGCCGGTTATCGACCCGGATATTGCTCTACAAATGAGCGAACGAAAGGAACTCGCCAGAGTTGCCGAGCTGGTAGCCCTGCGATGGGTGCTTTCCGGCGGAAACGCACAGGAATTGGAAGACAAATTCCAATCTGCCAGCCTCTTACTTCGGCAGGATGAATTTGACCTTGATGCAGTCAAGTCAGAGCTAAAAAAGAATTTGCCAAACGATCAGAAGATCAAGGCCCAGTTCTACGACTCGATAAACAGCCCGAGCTTGGTTCGCGTTCTTATGCACCGCATCAACGGAGTGCTCGGCGACGAATCGGCACTTATTCCTTATGACTCCAAGAAGATCCACGTTGAGCACATCGCTCCAGCTTCAAGCACCTCGCACTGGATTGGCGAATTACTACCTGGCTTCACCGACGGCAATCTTGAAGCGGAATATGAATCACTTGTTGAGCAATGGGGCAACAAAACAATTCTTGACAAGCACATCAATCTAAAAGTCGCTCAGAAACCTTTTGCGCAAAAACGCGATGGCTCTCCTGAAGACGGTTGGCCAGGTTACGTCAACTCGGTTTTAGCCACGACAAAAGACCTAGGCAATATCGAAAGCTGGGATCGAACGACGATTCGAATGCGTGGCAAATGGCTGGGCGAAACTTTTTGCCTGATATGGGCAATTGAGCCCCAGCTCAGCCACGTTTTGAATTTCTCCGAATGGTTGGCGACGCAGGATGACCTTCCTTATGAGGATGAACCCACTAGCTAACAGTCGAAGAGACTTACCTCGCTGGCTCAGGCTTCCACTGTCCGAGTCCTCGTCGCTGACCTCTCGCTGCTAAAGCTCAACCGTCTCACCCGGGTGCGGCACGCGCACGTTCCAGCCGAGCTCGTTCTGGATACGCCAGCGCAGGGCATCCGACGACTCAGGTTCACCGTGCGTGACGAACACCTGTTTTGGCGGGTTGGGTGCGGAGCGCATCCAGTCGACAATCTGCGATGCGTCAGCGTGTGCTGACATGGACTCGAGCTGCACCACCTCGGCGTTGATCGGCAC
>JBDKLU010000152.1:0-16584 GCA_039795475.1 Actinomycetota bacterium
ACGATGCCGACATGGAGTCTCGTCGAATCTGGGTTAACGGTTTTATCGTGCGTGACCCCTCTCGTGTTGTTTCGAACTTCCGCTCGGAGCGTAGCCTCGACAGCGACCTCGTCACCGACAAGATTGTGGGCATTAGCGGCATCGACACTCGTGCCGTTACTCGCCACATTCGCTCACAGGGCGCCATGCGTGCAGGAATCTTTTCGGGTTCCGACGCAGCCCTCTCGTCTGCAGACCAACTTGCCGCAGTGTCCGGCGCACAAGCCATGGCCGGCCGTAACCTCTCTGGCGAGGTTTCGACTAAAGAGGCATACGTTGTACCCGCTGTCGGCGACAACCACGGAACCGTTGCGATTCTTGACCTCGGCGTAAAGACCAGCACGGTCAACTACATCGCTGCACGCGGATTCGACGCGCACGTTCTGCCTCAGAGCGTTACTGCTGCAGACGTTCTCGCTCTCAAGCCTGTAGCCCTGTTCTTCAGTAATGGTCCGGGAGACCCAGGCGCGAGCGATCGACACGTCGAACTCTTACGTGAAGTGCTTCGTGCGGGCATCCCGTTCTTTGGTATTTGCTTTGGAAACCAGTTGCTAGGCCGCGCACTTGGTTTCAAGACCTACAAGCTCCCGTTTGGTCACCGCGGAATCAACCAGCCTGTACTCGACAAGGCAACAGGTCGCGTTGAGATCACCAGTCAAAACCACGGTTTCGCTGTAGACGCACCAATCGACGGCGTTCTGGAGTCTCCCGCCGGTTTTGGTCGCGTAGAGGTAAGCCACTTCAGCCTTAACGACCAAGTTGTCGAAGGACTGCGCTGCCTCGACCTGAATGCCTTTAGCGTCCAGTACCACCCTGAAGCCGCATCCGGCCCACACGATTCCAACTACCTCTTCGACCGCTTCCGCGACATGGTTCTCGCGGCCAACACCACCGGAGCTGCAAACTAATGCCCAAGCGTCCAGACATCAATTCCGTTCTCGTTATCGGATCAGGACCCATCGTCATCGGTCAAGCGTGTGAGTTTGACTACTCGGGTACGCAGGCTTGCCGCGTGCTTCGCGAAGAAGGCATTCGTGTCATCCTCGTAAACTCCAACCCGGCGACAATCATGACTGACCCCGACTTCGCCGATGCAACTTACGTGGAACCAATCACGCCATCGGTAATCGAGTCGATTATTGCCAAGGAACGCCCCGACGCAATCTTGCCCACCCTCGGTGGTCAAACTGCCCTCAATGCAGCAATCGCTCTGCACGAGGCCGGAATTCTTGAGAAGTACAACGTCGAGCTCATTGGCGCCAAGGTTGAAGCTATTCAAAAAGGCGAAGACCGCCAGCTCTTCAAAGACCTCGTTCTCAAGGCTGGCGCTGACGTCGCCAGGTCGCACATTGCACACACCATTGAAGAGTGCCTCGAAGCCGCTCAAGATCTTGGGTACCCCATGGTTGTGCGCCCCTCATTCACTATGGGTGGACTTGGTTCGGGCTTTGCGTACAACGAGGAAGACCTGTTGCGCATTGCCGGTGATGGACTGCAGTCGAGTCCGACCAGTGAGGTTCTGCTTGAAGAGAGCATCCTCGGCTGGAAGGAATACGAGCTTGAGCTCATGCGTGACACCGCAGACAACACGGTCGTTATCTGTTCGATTGAGAACGTCGACCCCGTCGGTGTCCACACCGGAGACTCCATCACTGTTGCACCGGCTCTCACGCTGACTGACCGTGAGTACCAGAACCTGCGAGACATCGGTATCGAAATCATTCGTCTCGTTGGCGTCGACACCGGTGGATGCAATATCCAGTTCGCTATCGACCCGGTAGACGGTCGCGTCATCGTCATCGAGATGAACCCACGTGTTTCGCGTTCGTCAGCACTCGCATCCAAGGCAACCGGATTCCCGATTGCCAAGATTGCTGCGAAGTTGGCTGTCGGATACCGCTTGGATGAGATTCCCAACGACATCACTCGTGTGACACCCGCAAGTTTCGAACCCACGCTTGACTATGTCGTCGTCAAGGTTCCTCGCTTCGCGTTCGAAAAGTTCCCCTCCGCTGACGCGACGCTCACCACGACCATGAAGTCTGTTGGTGAAGCCATGGCCATTGGCCGTAACTATGCAACTGCGCTTCAAAAAGCACTCCGTTCGCTCGAAAAGCGGGGGAGCAGCTTCCACTGGGGTGATGAGTCGCGCAGTGTTACTGAACTACTCGAAATTGCCAAGGTTCCTACCGACGGTCGCATCGTTACCGTCCAGCAAGCCATGCGCAAAGGTGCGACGATCGAACAGGCATTTGAGTCAACGAAGATTGACCCCTGGTTCCTCGATCAGATCGCACTGATCAATGAAGTTGCCACAGAGATTGAAGCAGCAGCAGTCCTCGACGCTGATGTTTTGCGCTACGCGAAAGAACACGGTTTCTCAGACGCACAGATTGCACAGCTACGCGGTCTCACCGAGTCAGACGTTCGTCACCAGCGTTATGCAGCGAATATTCGCCCTGTCTTCAAGACGGTCGACACCTGTGCGGGAGAATTCCCGGCACAGACCCCGTACCACTACTCAAGCTACGACCAGGAAACCGAAGTTTCGCCATCTGATCGTAAAAAGGTTGTCATCATCGGCTCGGGCCCCAACCGTATCGGTCAGGGCGTTGAGTTCGACTACTCCTGTGTTCACGCTTCTTTCGCACTCTCGGATGCTGGCTACGAGACCATCATGGTCAATTGCAATCCGGAGACCGTTTCAACCGACTACGACACCAGCGATCGTCTCTACTTTGAGCCCCTCACGCTTGAAGATGTGCTCGAAGTGATTCACGCTGAGAGCGCATCGGGAGAACTCGTCGGAGTTGTGGTCCAGCTTGGTGGCCAGACCGCACTTGGCCTTGCAAAGGGTCTTGAAGAGGCAGGCGTTCCAATTCTCGGCACATCGCCTTCCGCTATCGATCTCGCAGAAGAACGTGGTGAGTTCAGCCGCATCCTCGACAACGCTGGTCTTCTCGCCCCCCGAAACGGCACTGCAACGGATGTTGACGGCGCAATCGCGGTGGCGGAAGAAATTGGATACCCCGTGCTTGTTCGCCCAAGCTATGTCCTTGGTGGTCGCGGTATGGAAATCATTTTCGACACCGAAACTCTTCGCGACTACTTTGTCCGTATCGGAGACCAGGCCATCATCGGGCCCGGTCAGCCGTTGCTTGTCGACCGCTTCTTGGATGACGCAATCGAGATTGATGTTGACGCGCTATACGACGGAAAGCGCCTCTACATTGGTGGCGTTATGGAGCACATCGAAGAGGCAGGTGTTCACTCGGGTGACTCGGCCTGTACGTTGCCGCCAGTGACCCTGGGCAACCTCGACGTCGATCGTGTTCGCAATGCAACGCTTGCCATCGCCGAGGGCATCGGTGTGCGAGGCCTTCTCAATGTTCAGTTCGCAATCGGTGCTGGTGTTCTCTACGTACTTGAGGCGAACCCTCGCGCCAGCCGTACCGTGCCGTTTGTATCGAAGGCTCTTGGAATCCCGCTCGCTAAGGCAGCTAGCCGCATCATGTTAGGTGAGAGCATCGACGAGCTCGTCTCGTCTGGACTCTTGCCAGTACAAGACGGCTCGATTGTGCCAGCTGGATCGCCCATCTCGGTCAAGGAGGCAGTCCTCCCGTTCAAGCGCTTCCGCACTAAGACTGGTCAGATCGTTGACTCAGTACTCGGACCGGAGATGCGTTCGACCGGTGAGGTCATGGGAATTGACCGAGACTTCCCGCGTGCGTTCGCCAAGAGCCAGGAGGGCGCTTACGGCGGTCTCCCCGCTGCCGGCACAGCGTTCGTCTCCGTAGCCGACCGAGACAAGCGCGCAATCGTGCTGCCTGCCATGCGTCTGACGCAACTCGGCTACAACATCATCGCCACTGCTGGTACCGCCGAAGTTCTCATGCGTAACGGTATTGCCGCTCGCGTGGTCAACAAGGTCAGTGAAAAAACGGGTGCAGCCACCATTGTTGAACTCATCGACAACAACGAGGTCGACCTGGTCATCAACACTCCCTCTGGACGCTCGGCAACAATCGACGGTCACGAGATTCGTACAGCTGCGGTCGCGGCAGACAAGCCCCTGTTCACCACCATGGCTCAGGTCTCAGCTGCTGTTGCGAGTCTCGATGTTTCGCGCGAAGGGTTCGACGTGACGAGCTTGCAGGAATATGCGATCGAGCGATCAAAGAAACTTGCGAGTCTGTAATGACAGCTGGTTTCGCGACTCGACTCCGCAGCGCATTTCATGAGTACGGTCACCTGTGTGTCGGCATTGATCCTCATCCCTTTTTGCTCAAGAACTGGGGCCTAGATGACACTCCTCACGGGATGCTCGAGCTCTCTCTGCGCACTCTCGAAGCGTGCGCAGACCAGGTTGGGCTCATCAAGCCACAGGTTGCGTTCTTTGAACGTCACGGTTCCGCTGGATACAAGGTCCTCGAAACCGTCATTGAGCGCGCACGTGACGCAGGCATCCTTGTCATTGCTGATTCGAAACGCGGCGACATCGGCACAACCATGGAGGCATACGCCGCAACCTGGCTTGGCGTCGGTTCGCCACTTGAGTCAGACGCTGTGACAGTGTCACCGTATCTCGGCGTTGACTCGCTCGCGGGCACCTTCGACATGGCGGATCGAAATGGTAAAGGTGTCTTTGTTCTTGCCGCGACCTCTAACCCGGAAGCTGCTGCGCTTCAGCGCAGTCGCGTTGAGTCGGGGGAATACCTGGCTGCAGACGTTGTGGCACGAGTCAGTACTCGCTCTCAGTCGATGCAAGACCCTGGTGGTTTCGGTGTCGTGCTTGGCGCAACGTTGCGTCTTGACGATTTTGAGGTAGAAACAACTTCGGCATATCCACTGCCCGTTTTGGCGCCAGGATTTGGCGCTCAGGGTGCTCACGTCAAAGACGCTCGTACGCTCTTTGGATCACTCTCACAAAACCTCATCGTTGCGCAGACCCGCAGCATCCTTGAAGCGGGCCCTGACGGCGTTGCCGAGGCTGTACGTCGAGAAGCGGCAGAAACGGCAAACGCACTTGCATAATCGGCCGATGCCAGAGGTTGACCGCCACGCAGCATCTGTTGCCGCGGTCGCTGCTCGGCGTGCCCGCGCGGAGGTCAAGAACTCCATCGCGACCCTCTCGCGCGAGCCTAGCGACGTACTAGCTGTGGCATTCGCTGACCCCGAGTCAATTGAGGCTGGAGTTAGAGTGACTGAATTCCTGACAAGCTGTCCGAGTCTTGGCGCGACCAAGGTACCCGCGCTTCTTGAGCGCATGGGCATCTCGGTTCGCAAGCGCATCGGAGGTCTCGGCAAACGCCAACGCGTTGAACTTGCAAAGTTTGTCACCGAATTTCAGCACAAGCGAGGCATCAAACCTCGACCTCGCTTAATCGTGTTGGCCGGTCCTGCTGGCGTCGGCAAGGGCACAGTTGCAGCGGCGATCACAGCCAACTATCCGGATGTTCACCTCTCTGTGTCAGCCACAACGCGTGATCCTCGCCCCGGTGAAGTTGATGAAGTCAACTATTACTTTGTTTCACACGATGAATTTGATGCTCTCATCACGTCAGATCAACTTCTTGAGTGGGCTACCGTCCACAAGACCAACCGTTACGGCACTCCTCGTCGACCTGTTGAACATGCTCTCGAGAACGGCCGCCCCGTCTTGTTGGAGATTGATATTCAGGGAGCACGGCAGGTCAAACTGGCAATGCCTGAAGCTCGTCTCGTCTTTTTGCTGCCACCATCGTGGGACGAACTCGTTCGTAGACTTGTCGATCGTGGAACCGAAAGCGAAGAAGATCGTGCACGACGACTAGAAACTGCCGTTTCAGAATTGGCCGCACAACACGAGTTCGACGTTCGCATTGTGAATGATGACGTCACACGGGCTGCTCAACAGGTCGTAGACTTGATGGGAATCAACAAGGAGTTTCATAATGAGCGCTAAGAACAAGGGCATCATCGACCCGCCCATCGACCAGTTGCTGTCGAAGGTTGAGTCCAAGTACGCATTGGTCATCTTCGCTGCAAAGCGTGCGCGTCAAATCAACGACTACTACTCTGACCTTCACCAGGGCAGCATGTACGACAACGTGGGCCCGCTCGTTGACTCAAACATTGACGACAAGCCACTCTCGGTTGCACTGCACGAGATTAGCGCTGACAAACTCGTCGCTACTCCTCTGGTCGCAGAGTAAGAAAGCCTCCTGGCGTGTCATCGTCGGGTCTTCGCATTGTCGTCGGAATTTCCGGCGGCATTGCTGCGTATAAGGCGGTTGGTCTCATTCGCGCGTTCGTCAAAGACGGACACCACGTGGATGTTGTTGCAACGGCCGCGGCGTTGAATTTCGTCGGCCGCCCTACCCTCGAGGCAATCAGCCGCAACAAGGTCCATGTCGATCTCTATGACGATGTTGCGCAAGTACGACACGTAGCTCTGGGACAGCAAGCGGATGTCGTGGTTGTTGCTCCTGCGACCGCTAACACCCTGGCAACCATCGCTTCAGGCGCTGCCCCTGATCTTCTCGGAAACACAATTCTCGCCAGGCGTGGTCCACTCGTGGTCGCACCAGCAATGCACACAGAAATGTGGCAAAACCCAGCAACTCAAGCAAACATTGAGCTATTGCGCTCGCGCGGTGTCACCATCGTAGGCCCGGCCAGTGGGGCGCTCACCGGTACAGACATCGGTGAAGGTCGCATGTCCGAAGTCGACGAAATAGTTGCAGCGACTTATGACGTTGTCTCGCCTGTTTCACGAGACATGACAAACCAGCGCGTTTTGATTTCGGCCGGTGGCACCAG
The DNA here is from genome assembly GCA_039795475.1 of Actinomycetota bacterium. Lineage (GTDB taxonomy): Bacteria > Actinomycetota > Actinomycetes > Actinomycetales > Microbacteriaceae > CAIOLM01. The sequence goes on from JBDKLU010000152.1 coordinate 6,841, forward strand.
AGAGCCGCTCGACCCGGTTCGCTACCTCGGTAACCGTTCGTCAGGAGCCATGGGGATTGCCCTCGCGCACGAAGCGTTTGTTCGCGGCGCATCAGTCACTCTCGTAGCAGCTCATCTCGAGATTGAACCGCCATCGGGAATCCACGTTGTGAACGTGGGTACAGCCTTGGAGATGCGCGCTGAGATGAACTCTCGTGCTGCAAACAGCGATGTGGTCATCATGGCAGCTGCCGTTGCCGACTACCGTCCAGAAGTTTTGGGGGAGTCAAAGCTCAAGAAGGCGAACCTTGGAGCAACGCCGTCCATCTCTCTCGTTCAAAACCCCGACATCCTTGCTGAGCTCGGCACGGCGAAGCATTCCTATAAGCTCATCGGCTTTGCGGCAGAGACCGAAAACGACGTTGAGAAGCTTGTTTCACTCGCGAGCGAAAAGCTAGTCGCCAAGAAGTGTGACGCCATCGTTGTAAATTCCGTTGGTGTTGAAAAGGGTTTCGGTTCAGGAACCACGACAGTCCACGTCGTCGGTTCGAGCGGCCGTATTATTGAAAGTGCAACAGGATCTAAAGCGTCAGTAGCTCGCGCTATCTTGAATGCAATCTCTTAGTGCCAACCTCACCGTGACTTGTTGCGGGGCATCCTCGAACATCTAGAAGTAAGGACTTCTTTCGTGAACGCTCTGCGACTCTTCACTAGTGAATCAGTGACCGAGGGTCACCCTGACAAAGTCTGTGACCAGATTTCTGACGGCATTCTTGATGCACTTCTCACAGAGGACCCCACCAGCCGTGTTGCAGTCGAAACTTTGGCTACCAAGGGCCTTATCCATGTCGTTGGTGAAGTGACCAGCGAAGGTTATGTCGAGATTCCCGACATTGTGCGCCAAGTAGTCTCGGAGATCGGCTACAACAGCTCAGCTGTTGGTTTCGACGCCGGTAGTTGCGGCGTGTCCGTCAGCATCGGTCAGCAGTCTCCAGAGATTGGTGACCTCGTTTTTGGGCACGACGAGCAAGGTGCTGGCGACCAAGGCATTATGTTCGGCTACGCATCCAACGAGACTCCTTCGCTGATGCCTTTGCCTATTTGGTTGTCTCACCGCTTGTCCGAACGTCTGAGTGCAGTTCGCAAGTCAGGCGAGCTCTCGTACCTGCGTCCAGACGGAAAAACACAGGCAACGATCGGATACAACGGCGCGCGTCCTGAGACCGTCAACACCGTGTTGATTTCTACCCAGCACGACCCTGACATTTCGCTCGAACAGCTACGCAACGATGTCGCACAGCACGTCATTAAGCCTGTTCTCGAGCAGCTCGACATCAATACCGCAGACACTCGCATCATGGTCAACCCAATGGGTTCGTTTGTTCTTGGAGGTCCAGGTGCAGATGCTGGTCTTACCGGACGCAAAATCATTGTTGACACGTATGGTGGAGCAGCTCGCCACGGCGGCGGTGCTTTCAGCGGCAAAGACCCTTCCAAGGTTGACCGCTCAGCTGCCTACGCAATGCGTTGGGTTGCGAAGAACGCTGTAGCAGCAGGTCTCGCCGAGCGCATCGAGGTACAGATCGCTTACGCAATCGGTGTGGCCGAACCTGTCGGACTGTACGTCGAAACATTTGGTACGGGTAATTTTTCTGACGAAGTCATTAGCAAGGCGATTACCGAAACTTTCGACTTGCGTCCTGCAGCACTCATCCGAGACCTCGACCTGATTCGCCCTATTTATCGTGCTACGGCCGCCTACGGCCACTTTGGTCGCGAACTTCCCGAATTCACGTGGGAACAAACCACTCGGGCTGACGAACTGCGGCGGGCAGCGCAGAGCTAATGACGGCCGCCGCATCGCAGGTCTCTCGCGTTGCGCAGGTCATCCTTGATTCTCCGCTACCGCAGCTCGATCATCCTTTTGATTACCTCGTACCTGATCGTCTTCGCGAAGAGGCAGCTATAGGGCAGAAAGTCACTGTTCCATTGCGTGCAGGCGCCAGACGCTCAGACGCATGGATTGTTGGCTTTAGCGATACTTCAGACTTTGCCGGAAACCTCGCGGAAATTGAATCGATCATTTCTCCGGTCGCACAGCTCACACCAGAGCTCTACGCACTAGCTCGAACCGTGGCGGACCGCCAAGCAGGGAGTGTGGTCGACGTTATTCGGCTTGCCATACCGCCCCGCTATGTGCGCGCAGAAAAAGAGTACTTTGCCACGCGCGAAACCACACTCACATCTGGGACATCCACGAACGCGCCCGCAGGCACGCGTACATCACTACTTATTCGCAGTGGAGTGATTAGTGTTGCCGATCAGGTATGGGCACCTGCATGGACAGCCGCATTTGCATCGAAAGTTTCAGAGGTCATTGCCGCTGGTAACTCAGCGATTTTGACGGTGCCCGATTTTCGCGATGTCAACATTCTCGAGTCTGCTCTTATTGCTGCCGGTCTGTCCGATCGAATCGTACGAACAGATGCATCACTCGCAGCCGCAACGCGGTGGACCAACTACTTGCGCATTCTCCACGAGGACTCTGTCGTCGTTATTGGCAACCGTTCATCGGTCTACGCGCCAGTTAGAAACCTTGGACTTATCGCACTTTGGGATGCGACAGATGAGTCAATGACAGAACCGTTAGCTCCATACGCGCATCCTCGTGATGTCGCCCTCATCCGCCAAGCGGAGACGGCCTGCGATCTCATCATCGCCGCTCACATCACGAGTGTGGAGTCGGCTCGCCTCGAAAAGCTTGGCTATCTCGAACAGCAGCTTGTCGAATCTGAGATTCCGAAAATCATTGCGACCGATAGACACTCGCAAAAAGATGACGATGAGCGCTCTGCTCGCATACCGCCAGCTGCAATTGTTGCTGCTCGCGCGGCAATCACGGCAGGCCCTGTACTCATCCAGGTTGCAAAACCAGGGTATGCAAGCACTTTGCGTTGCGCATCGTGCCGCGAACGCGCTCTCTGCGCTCACTGCCATGGTCCCCTTGCGCTAAAAACTAAAAATGGCATTCCCACCTGTCGATGGTGCGCCCGTCTCGTTCCGGCATGGTCGTGCACAAAGTGTCACAGCCACACCCTTGCTGCAGGATCTCCCGGAAGTGAGAAAACTGCCGAAGAACTCGCACGCGCATTCCCTGGGGTACGAGTGGTTTTCTCTGACTCCGAGAAACGATTGACTCAGTTGAATGGTGAACCTGCACTCGTTATCGCCACCTCGGGCACAGAACCTATCGTTGAAGGCGGCTATCGCGCAGTACTTATCTTGGACGGCGAAAGCGCACGGACTCGAGAAGATTTGGACACCGACATCTCTGCCTTGCGAACATGGATGAACGCCGTCGCCTTGGCCGCACCGGGTGCTCCGGTATATATCGCCGGCACTGGCGAGGTTCTCGGGGCTGTAGTTGAATCGGGAGACTTTGGTTCGTTTGCTCGTCAAACCCTTAATGAGCGCGAAGCACTCGGTCTACCTCCTGCAACTCGCGTCGCCATTGTCACTGGCTCACGCGAGGCAATAGCAGGAGTAGAAAAGGCTCTCGATGAAATTCCTCATCGCAGCATCCTCGGGCCGGTACCGATCAGCGATGAAGGTTATCGACTCATTATCGCCTTCGATTACAAAGATGGCGCAACTGTTGCGACTTCCTTACGTGCTCTCGTGTTGAAAACCGCACTGACAAATCGAAAACCGGCTGGCGCGTCAAATGCTCGCGCGCGCGTCCTTAGACTGAACGTGCGCATTGACGATTTTGCCTTGCGCGGAATTGGATAAGGCCGGATTATGCGCGTGATTTTTGCAGGAACTCCAGTCGTCGCCATTCCGACCCTTGAAGCTCTACTCAGCTCTGAACACGAGGTTGTCGCTGTTCTCACCCGGACTGACGCTCCAGTCGGCCGTAAGGCAGTTCTCACTCCTTCACCGGTGGCCGAATTCGCTGAACGCCACAGTCTCAACATCATCAAGGCAAACAGCATCGACGAGACGATTGCCTCTGTTCTTGCTGAATTAAAAGCTGACTTGGGCGTCGTGGTTGCTTACGGCGCGTTTCTACCTCAGGCAACACTGGATGCCACGACACACGGGTGGATCAATCTGCACTTTTCACCCTTGCCACGATTGCGAGGGGCCGCACCTCTGCAGCACACACTCATTGAAGGCCAGCTACTGGCTCACACATGCGTCTTCAAGCTCGTTAAGGCAATGGACGCTGGTCCCATCGCATCCGTCGAAGCCCACCAACTCACCGGCTCTGAGACCGCAACAAACCTGCTGGCGCAACTCTCCATCGCAGGTGCTACACAGACACTTCACGTCATAGATGACATCGAAAATGGCACCGTTGTATGGACTGAACAAAAAGGTGAACCTACATTTGCGAACAAACTCACAACGCAAGATGCTTTTCTCGATCCTTCCCTTGACGGACCTGCACTTTTTAATAGATTCCGTGGAGTCACGACAGAACCAGGCGCATGGTTACTCGACGGAGAGCTTCGCGTCAAAGTTCTGGATGCAGCCCCAAGCTCATTAACACTTAATCCCGCAGCTATTGAATTACTCGACGGGCGCGTTTTTTACGGGACCAGTACGACTGCCTTGGAACTCATTAGCGTGCAGCCCGCTGGTAAATCGAAGATGAGCGCGGCTGACTGGGCGCGTGGTCGACGATGAGTAAGCATGAGACAGCCCGTTCCGTAGCTCTAGATGTTCTTGTCGCGGTCTTGAAGGATGACGCGTACGCGAACCTACTGCTGTCATCTCGGATCTCTTTAGCACGACTTGACCCGCGCGACGCTGGTCTCGCAACTGAGCTTTGTCACGGAACACTTCGCGGACGCGGTAAGTACGACGCAATCATCGCGCACTGCACGGATCGCCCCATTGAGAAGATTCACCCAGTTGTACTTGCTTCACTCGAAATGGGCGTTCATCAACACCTTGCTATGCGTGTTTCCACGCACGCACTCGTCAACGAAACTGTTCAGCTCGTGCGCGATTCAGGCATGGCTGCGGCATCCGGATTTGCTAATGCCGTCATGCGACGCGTCAGCGAGAAGACGCTTGAAGAGTGGAATGAGCTATTACGCGCAGGCACAAAAGACCGCATAGATGAACTGTCTGTGCTTTCTAGTCATCCTGCTTGGATTACTCGTGCCCTGGAAGCAGCGCTCAATGCTGACTCACGTCCAGACGAACTTGAAGATCTTTTAGCTGCAGACAACACGACAACCCCATTGGGGCTGGCCGACCTGCGAAGCGGTGGAGGCGAACTTCACGGTGTTGAACCAAGCACCTTCTCGCCGTTTGGATTTCATTTGAGCGCACATGGCGATCCCTCGTCGCTCACACGTAATCATGAAGGTTTTGTGCGCGTTCAGGATGAAGGATCTCAACTAGCTGCCCTCGCGCTCGTTGCTGCCAGTGAAATGCGCGAAGGCGAGCATTGGCTTGACATGTGTGCGGCTCCTGGAGGCAAATCAGCAGTTTTAGCGCATGCACTTGCGGCGCACGAAGGCTCGCTTACTTCAAACGAAGCTAACGCTGGTCGAATTGATTTAGTTAAGCGCTCAGTCGGGCCATGGGGCAACGTCACCGTGACTAACCACGACGGTCGAGACTTCGGCGTTGGCGAACAGAAGTTTGATCGCATCCTCGTGGATGCACCTTGTTCGGGGCTTGGTGCATTGCGACGACGCCCAGAAGCTCGCTGGCGCAAAACACCAGCTGATATTGCAACACTCACAACGCTCCAAGAGCAACTGCTACTTAGCGCGATTGACGCGCTCACGCCTGGAGGAGTCGTCGCGTACGTTACGTGTTCGCCCCACTTGGCTGAAACCCGCGCAATCGTTAACAGCGCGCTCAAAAAGCGCCCAGATACAACCGAGTTGGATACTCAGGCCGTGTTGCGCGCTGTCACTCGTGCGCCGATTCCATCTTCTTCGTCGGCTAAGTCGCTCCAGCTTTGGCCACATGCACACAACACCGATGCCATGTTTATCGCACTGATTTCGAATCAGCATTAACCCGAGCAGAATAGGCTCTCAGTCATGAACGTGCGTATCAACCCGAGCATCTTGTCGGCAGATTTCGTCAACATGGAACGCGATCTCGCAGCCATTGCTACGGCTGACTACGTTCACGTAGATGTCATGGACAACCATTTCGTCCCGAACCTCACGTTCGGACCTCAAATGGTCGAGCGTATTCAGGCGGTCTCGCCAATTCCCCTTGATGTTCACCTCATGATCACGGACGTCGACCGTTGGGCTCCGACCTACGCTGAAATCGGTGCGTTTTCGGTGACGTTCCATGCCGAGGCAACGGATGAGCCTGTTGCACTCGCGCGCAGACTCCGCGAGATTGGCGCCCGCGCGGGCATCGCACTCAAACCAGGTACCGATGTCGCTCCATATCTCGAAATCATGAGTGAGTTTGATCAAATCCTCGTCATGACAGTTGAACCGGGCTTTGGCGGTCAAAAGTTCATCGAATCGGTCATGCCAAAACTCGATGCTCTGTACGAAGCTCGCAAAAAGAGCGGTCTCGATATCTGGCTGCAAGTTGACGGAGGCGTTACCGCGTCAACAATCGAGGTCGCAGCGGCTCATGGTGCTGACACATTCGTTGCCGGCTCCAGTGTCTACGGGGCAGAGAGTATCCCTAATGCGATTAGTGAACTTCGGCACAATGCTGGTCGTCACATCCACTAAGTGACAGACGGTAACCTTGAAGGGTGAAGACTTTCGACTCGCTCTTTGAAGAACTCAAGCAACGAATTGCCGAACGCCCTGAGGGCTCGCGCACTGTCGCGGAGTTTGATGCTGGCGTGCATACGATCGGCAAGAAGATTGTTGAAGAGGCAGCAGAAGTCTGGATGGCTGCCGAATACGAGTCCAATGACCACACGGCTGAAGAGATTTCGCAGCTCCTTTACCACGTTCAAGTTTTGATGCTCGCCAAAGGCCTTTCCATCGCTGACGTCAACCGTCACCTCTAAACACAAGGATTTTCATGCTCCGAGTAGCCGTCCCCAATAAGGGGTCTCTCGCTGAAACTGCAAGCGCAATGCTTGTGGAAGCCGGATACGGTTCACGCCGTGACCCGCGCGACTTGCACTTTGTCGACTCACGTAACGATGTCGAATTCTTTTACCTGCGTCCGCGCGACATCGCCACGTATGTCGGTTCGGGCGCTCTCGATGTCGGTATTACCGGTCGCGACTTACTTCTCGACTCGCACTCAAAAGCTAGTGAGATTGCCGAGCTTTCTTTTGCGGATTCGACCTTTCGCTTCGCTGGTCCAGTTGGAAAGTTCGCGGCACTTAGCGACCTCGCCGGTCAGCGTGTAGCTACGAGTTACCCCAACCTTGTTGCTGACTTCTTGACCGCGAACGGTGTGACCAATGTCGAGGTCGTTCGTCTCGACGGCGCTGTTGAATCAGCAGTTCGTCTCGGCGTTGCAGACGCCGTAGCTGATGTCGTTTCGACCGGTGGCACCCTGCGCCAGGCAGGACTCGAGATTTTCGGCCCCGTGCTGCTCGAGTCGACCGCCGTCCTTATTGCGCGTGCAGACAAACGAGATTCAGCAAACACGCTCCTGCGCCGCCTTCAAGGCGTGCTTGTCGCGAGGCAGTACGTTCTCATGGATTACGACGTGCCACGCAGTCTTCTAGAAGCTGCCTGCGCCGTAGCTCCAGGAATCGAATCTCCCACGGTCTCACCGTTACACGATCCCGAGTGGGTTGCCGTGCGAGTAATGGTTCCTAGAAAAGACACTAATCAGGTCATGGATGCCTTGTACGACTTGGGTGCTCGCGCAATCTTGGTCAGCTCAATCCACGCTGCACGCCTTTAATAATGTCGGTAGCAGTTCGCGTCATCCCATGCCTCGACGTCTCTGGCGGTCGTGTCGTGAAGGGTGTCAACTTCGAAAACTTGCGAGATGCAGGTGATCCCGTCGAGCTCGCTGCAAAGTACTACCGCGACGGCGCAGATGAAATCACGTTTCTTGATGTCTCTGCGACGGTTGATGAGCGTGCCACGATGTTCGATGTGGTCAGCCAGACCGCTGAGCAGGTTTTCATTCCGCTAACTGTCGGCGGGGGAGTTCGCTCAGTCGACGATGTCTCTCGACTGCTTGGTCACGGTGCTGACAAAGCGAGCGTAAACAGCGCTGCTATAAAGCGCCCGGAACTCCTCGACGAGATTTCGCAGCGCTTTGGTTCACAAGTTCTCGTACTCTCCCTCGATATCAAGCGTGCAGATCACACAGCCTCTGGCTTTGTCGTCACGACCCACGGTGGTCGCCAAACCACCGACATGGATGCTCTTGCCTGGGCCACAGAATCTATCGAGCGAGGCGTAGGCGAACTTTTAGTGAACTCCATTGATGCCGATGGCACGAAGAACGGTTTTGATTTGCAGCTCATTGAAGAGATTCGTTCGCTGAGCAATGTTCCAGTCATCGCTTCTGGTGGGGCAGGCAAGCCAGACCATTTTGCTCCGGCCATCGCTGCTGGTGCAGACGCTGTCCTGGCAGCAAGCATTTTTCACTCAGGCGAGGTGTCGATTCTGCAGGTAAAAGAATCTATCGCTGCAGCCGGATACGCTGTGAGGTAATCATGGCCATTATTTCTGTCAACGACATTGCCTTCAATAGCGATGGCCTTGTGCCTGCCATCATTCAGGACGCAACCTCGAACCGAATTCTCATGCTGGGCTACATGAATCGCGAGTCATTACAAATGACTGTTGACACCGGTCGCGTCGTGTTTTGGTCACGTTCTCGTCAAGAGCTGTGGCGCAAGGGCGACACGAGCGGAAACATACAGCTGGTGCGTTCGATTGAATGCGATTGCGACTCGGATGCTCTGCTCGTCCATGTTAAACAGGTTGGACCCGCGTGCCACACTGGCGCGGCATCCTGCTTTGACGTTGCGACCGTTTCTTCTGTAGCCGACATCACAGTGGAGAGCCTCTCGTGACATCTTCAGCCACCACGACCACACGTGAACAGTTTGATGACGCTCTCAAAAGCGGCTTTGATGTCGTGCCCGTGATTCGACAGGTCTTCGCCGACGGCGAGACTCCTGTGGCCATTTACCGCAAACTTGGAGCGGGCCTTCCCGGGAGTTTTTTGCTCGAATCGGCCGAGCAGGGTGGAATTTGGTCGCGATTTAGCTTTGTGGGAATGAGTAGCTTTGGCGTGCTTTCTGAAAGTGCCGGAATCGCGACGTGGTCTGCTAACGGGCTCGATGAAGAAACAGCATTTGGTGGTTCAATTCCGACCCAAACCCTGGACGCTTTGCGCGCGCTTTATTCGCGTTGGAAGTCCAAGCCGGTCCGAGGGCTTCCAGCCTTGGCATCCGGGCTTGTTGGCTACCTAGGTTGGGACACTGTTCGTCAGCTCGAAAAGTTGCCCCATGCACCAATAGCTGACGTTCGTGTCCCCGAAGTTGCTCTCTCGTTTGCACGCGACCTTGTTGTGCTCGATCACAAGTGGGGGACTCTTCTGCTCGTCACCAACGTTCTCGCCTCTGGTGCGGATTGGGACGAGGCCCAACAGAGGCTTGATGCGATTCAGGCACAAATGGCAGCACCCGGTTCGACTGGCCTTGCAACAATTGACCTGACTGCGTCATTGACACCCACGTATCGAACAAACAAGCAGGACTTCCTCGACGCCGTCGTGACGAGCAAGAAACACATCGTCGCCGGCGATGTTTTCCAAGTCGTCATATCG